>CALHRJ010000046.1 GCA_938038395.1 uncultured Deinococcales bacterium
AAGATAAACGAACGCCAAACATATCATTTGTTTTGTCATCCACTCTATCAAAGTGAATCCGAAAATCCCCTAAAGGTAAATCATTTTTAACCAAATACTGTATACCCGTAACATTGTCCTCGCTTGTTAATTGCCACCACAGGGTAGGCACTTTTGTATTTGCTTTAGGAGCAACAAATTCCCTTAAAGCAAGCCCACCTGCAACAGCTAAGACCGCTACCAAAATAAATGGAAGCATCACCCGAATAGGTGAGACAGCACCGGCATTGATAGCAATAAGTTCATGCTGTGCATACAAGCGTCCATAGGTAAAGAGCACTGCTAAAAGTACTGCTATAGGCAAACTAAGCACAAGTGCATCTGGATACTGTAACAAAAGCCAGTAGCCTAAGTCTTTAAGTGGTACACCAATAATATATTCCAAACGAGGAATCGTACTACTCAAAATTACTAGTGAACTAAATATTAAGGTTCCTAGTAAAAAGACTGCAAAGCTTTCTAAAAATAAATATTTATCTAATCGTGAACGCATGAATTTTGGGGTTAGCTCGAGCTGAATCACAGTCTGCTACCAACCCAAATCTCCCCTACTACCAATCATATCCTAAAACAACCTAAATTCCGAATACCATTTGCACAACTGTAAGTACTTCTAAAATGGAAAGGTTAAACCTGTACTCAAATTACCATCACGTACTTGAAAAAAAGCTCCTGCATCGCCACAACATTCATACGATGCACTCAAGCCATATGTAGAAACATCAAATTCATAATCGTCTCCCAAAAAACCTACAAGATTGATGCCTACATAGGGTTTTAGCAAAAACTCACCCTGTCTAAGCGGTAAGCCTAAGCCCATCTCCAAAACCTCAACAAATGTTTCGTCTTCTTGAACTACTGGATTAAATCTTGCTCGTAAACCAACTTCCCAATCATCAAAAAAGCTATCCATACCAAATTGCAAAAAGTCTTCGCTATAAGCATCATCTAAACTTGCATCTTCAATTCCAGTGACAAGTCGGGCTAGCTCGGCATTAAGGTAAGGCTTAAATTCAAGTTGGCTTTCTTCTTGACCTATAATTGTTGAACTGACATTTAAAGCTATCTTCCGAATAGGACTTTGATTCGCTTCTGTATTCTGCAAAAAATCTACAATTGTATTTGTTGAAAGTCCAAATGTGTGACCTTCAGGACTTGTTTCATTAAAACCTATACTCAAATTCATGGTCCTGACTTCAGCAGCCTTATCAGCATCAGATGTGAATGGAGAAGTGCTATTGGTTATTTTATGAGTATAATTCGTATTTAAGATGAAACCATCAGAACTTACGAGCAATGACGGTATAAATGAAACAGCATATTGGAAATCACCCACAGAAGGATAATAGGTAGCCTCTGGTACCACTGAAAATCTTACCAGCCCTTGCCTAGGTGTTCCAACGGCATAGTTATTTGTTACACTTAAGCCAAGCCTTGGTCCTAAAACAGATTCTGTGTTTATCTCTTGACTCGTAAGTGCAGCAAATACTCGTGAAACAACTTCTAAAGTTCCAGTTTCTAAAACATTATTAAAAGGTACAACTCGGTAGCTTAGGCCTGCGAAAACATCATGTAAATACTCTGCCGCAGCCCAATCGTGATTACGCGTACCTATATCTAAGCTTAAGCTATCGGCTATTGGGGTTTTATAGCTCAAATCAGCTTGTAAACCACTAGTTGCTTTCCCAAGAACACCAGATAAGGTTCCGCCTAAACCAGGTGTCGTTGCTTCATTAAGGCGAAGCTTCAACAAGCCATAGGGGTTAAAATCATGCTCAGCATCAACACCTTGTGCACCAACATCAAAGGTAATACCTGCCGCCAAAACAATATTTTTGAGTGCTAGTTCTAAATCATCACTATAGTCCAGAAAAGGCGTTGGAAACTGTAAATCAACTTTATCACTGATTTCGTAATTTTCACCTAATGGAAAGCTAGAGTTTCCAATAGCTAGATTTGCATCACTAAGTGTTAGTGTTTTGCTTTGAGAATCAAAAACAATTGTGGGTGAGCGAAGATCATACAAATTATCTTCTTCGCAAATACAAGTTGTCACATAGGCGTCACTGAAAACAACTTCATCATCCCTAATGTCCATAGTTTGACCACTAATTTGAAACTCATTACGATATAGTGCACTGGCTTCAGTAAGTAAAAATTGATCTGTAGTCAAATCTAACTTCAGTGATGTTCCACTAACTTGCATATCTGCTTTGGTAATCTTCACAGTGTCAAACTGAAAAATTTCTTTCCCAGATACTAGCGTTTCTGCAGTTAATAGCCAACCATCAAATTGAAAGCTCACCTCTTTAGCTAGTAGCTCGAGCTCAACACTTGCATTTTCAATAACGATAGAATCAGCTTCAAGCTGCCAAATATCTTCACTTTCACGCTTGATACAAGCACCGCTGTATAGTTCCAAACGATCATCTTTTGAACTAAACTTAAAATCTTCACTATAAGCTATTCCAAAATCCACCAGTTCTAATCGTGTTCCCGTTTGTGAAATCGTTTCACAAGGTCCGGCAAACACTATTTGTAAAACCCCAAGTAAGGCAGCGATGACAAAAATATATCTACAATTCACAAAATCATTTCCCTAAAAAGATATTTATGGCTTCAGTATACCTGCAAACTACAAATCTGTTCGTAATATAACGTTATTAACAATGCTTAGCAAACAACTTATAGTAATCGAACTACTGCTTTAAC
>CALHRJ010000047.1 GCA_938038395.1 uncultured Deinococcales bacterium
GTGCTTGTGCCATGGGCAAGTGCAGCTACGATAAAAGCACGATTGCTCAAGCTTTTTGAGCCAACCACTTTGAGTGAAGCGTCCACAGCGGAACGCGGTTGAATATCGATTGTTTTTGGGTATTCGGGTGCGACCATCACAGGAAAATTATAACAGAGATATTTAGCAGGTGTTTAGAGCTTTAGCCCTAGATTAAAGTTTAGGGTGAGTATGTTTGAACTCCTTTAGGGTATATGATTGATAAACTTATGAGAATGCTCGATTGTGTATATGATCTTCAATCCAAATAAAGACTTATGGCTCGAGCCCTTCCTCGAATCCTTAGGTGAACCCATTGTTACTAACCCTATTTTGGAATTAGGTTGTGGTTTTGGGCAAGACACCAAGTATTTGATAGATAAAGGCTTTAACATAACAGCCACCGATATTTCAAAAGTTAGACTTGCTGCATCTGCTCTAAATGTACCCAAAGCAAAGCACCTTTTACTTGATTTAAAAGAGCCATTTTCTTTTGAGAACCAAAGTTTTTCAGTTATTTTGGCAAGTTTATGTTTGCACTATTTTGAGTGGCAAAAAACTATAGAAATTACCTATGAGATTTGGCGTTGTCTCAAAGTTAATGGGCTTCTTCTAGCTCGTTTTAACTCCGTGAATGATAAGCACTATGGCTCGGTAGGACATAAAGAAATTAGTCCTAACTTTTATCAGGTTAAAGATATGAGTAAACGCTTTTTTGATGAAGCATCAATTCGTCGACTTTTTGATAACGGATGGGAAATTAAAGAACTCGAAGAGATGACTATTCATCGTTATTCTAAACCTAAAGTTGTTTGGCAACTTGTAGCGGTGCGAATTGATTGACAGGGAATCATACTAACTAGCTGATTGAAGCTAGTATTAGTTATTTGTGGTTGTTACTGATTTTTGCCCAATAACCCAAACACGCTCATCATCTTCTTCAGCCTCTGTACCAAAAGGCTCACAAATCACACTGACATTACCAAAGCCAGCCTCAGCCATAAGCTCTTTTAGCTCACCAACGTCATAAGGCTTTTCATAGTGGATTTCTTCAAATTCACTTTTACCATCCGAACAATGCGCTTTTACAGTTGCGAGTTTTGTGTCTTCATCAAAACTATGTGTCCAAAGGTAATGGATGTCGCCAACCCAGCCTTCCATACGGTCATTTTCCCAGAGGTGACGCAAGCCAACGGTGGTGTTGACATCAAACATGATATAGCCATTGGCATTTAAATGTTTATGGACTTGTTTGAGGCAGAGTAGAAAGTCGGCTTGTGTCAGTAAGTTGTTCAGAGAATCAAAGACTGAAATGACTAGGTCAAAGCGTTGTTCAAGTTCGAAGTTTCTAAAGTCTGCAAGGTGTAGGTCTACGGTTGGACATTTTTCTTTGGCAATGGCTAGCATTTCTGCTGAAGCATCTAAACCAACCAAGTCGTAGCCTTTATCTATTAAGGGTATGAGTGAATTGCCAGTTCCGCAGCCTATGTCTAAAATGCTTGTACCTTGCCAGCTAGTGTTAGGCGCACGTTTGTTTAATTGCTTAAAAATGAATTCAGACCATAAATCGTAGTCAATGTCTGCCATGATTGCGTCGTAGACTTTGGAGAGTTGACTGAAGCGTTTGACTTGTAAGGGATTGCCTACAATTGTTAGTTGTTCGGTTGGCGGGTCGAAAGACATTGAGTAGTAGTATACGCCTTTGCGGCATATGTATTGTGAAGTAATTGAGGGTGGCTCGAGCAAAGTCTTACAGCTCTATTATGCTGTTCATTAGTGAACAAGGGTTTCGAACATCGTTCTCGGTAATAATTGGCTTTGTCGTCTTTATACACTTTTAGAATTTATAGCTAAAACTAAATAAAGGCACCTGTCTATTAAAATGCCTTTATTCAGTGTAGGAATTTTAGTTACTTAAGCCAAACGTTCTCTAAAGTAAGCATCTAAATCACTAATCGCAATACGCTCTTGCTCCATAGTGTCACGGTTACGCACAGTAACTGTATCTTTCATAGCTGGGTCTTCACTTTCACCCAAAGTATCAAAATCAACTGTCACGCAAAATGGTGTGCCTACTTCATCGTGCTTGCGGTAAGACTTACCAATGTTGCCACTTGCTTCATAAAAAACACGACCGAGACCAAGCTTCATAAGTTGCTTCTTAACTTCTTTAGCCTTATCAGTAATGACTTCTTTATTTCTGGCGAGTGGAATCACTGCAACCTTAATAGGTGCAAGGTGAGGACGGATTTTTAGAACGATGCGGCTTTTGCCATCACCTAACTCCTCTTCGGTATAGGCTTCTGTTAGAACAGCCAACACACCACGGTCAACACCAGCAGATGGTTCGATTACAAACGGCACGATAGGCTTATTCGTTTCTGGATCAGCAATCGTTAGCTTCGCTGTACTGTCATTATTCTCTTCAACATTAGCAGTTAGACCAAGTGTGTCTTGGTTCTTAGAGTGTGAACCGAGGTCGTAGTCCGTACGGTTAGCGATGCCTTCAAGTTCTTCAAAGCCATGTGGGAACTTGTAGAGGATGTCTACAGTTGCTTTTGCGTAGTGTGCAAGCTCGTCACCATCTTGGTCTAAGGTTTGTAAGTTATCGCTTTC
>CALHRJ010000048.1 GCA_938038395.1 uncultured Deinococcales bacterium
CCATACAACCGTGGCTAACATTATTAGAAACAGGCACATTCCCAAAAGATTCATTTAACGAAAATCAACCTGCATTTATGGTTCAGCATGAATGGAAACTACTGCTAGAAAAAGCCTTAGAAAAAGAAGAAGACAATTGGGCTGGTTGGTTGCACATGGGTATTATGCAATCTTATGCTGGCGATATTGAAGAAGCTTGTAATTCATGGCGAAAATCTTTGAGCTATAAAAAGACTGCTTGGGCTTTACGTAATTTAGCTGTTTTTGAAATGCAAGAAGGTAAGCTTGAGAGAGCTGTTGAACTTTATTTAGAAGCACATGCTTTAAAACCTGAACTTGTGCCTTTAACGATTGAATTGGGTGAGGTAATGTTGGATTCAGGAAAGAGTGGGGAGTGGCTCGAGCTAACCCAAACTCTCTCACCCAAACAGCAATCTCATGGACGCATCCGTTTTTTAATAGCAAGAGCAGCACTTATTGAAGAGGACTTAGATAAGGTACAAGCTTTTTTTGATGACCAAGTTGAAATTGCAGATATACGTGAAGGTGCTACACAGCTTACTGACTTATGGTACGCATTTCAGGCCTTAAAATCAGGTTTGGGTAGTACACTTAATGATGCTCTGATTGAAAGAATAGAAAAAGAATTTCCTATTCCTAAGCACTTTGATTTTAGGATGTTCGATAGCTAAATCAAGTAGTTAGGATTGCCAGACGAGGCTTGCGCCGTCACTGGCTTGGCAGGGGAAGATGGTGGGCTCGAGCCCAGTAAGGTTTCTATAGTCATCCCCCACCGCCTCACTCACACTGGCGATAAATTCTTTTTGGACCAAAGCGACAACACAACCGCCCCAACCTGCACCTGTCAATCTACTACCTAACACACCCTCCTTTTTATTCAAACTAGTAATCAATACTTCAATCTCAGGACAACTTATTTCATAGTCATCTCGAGCACTGACATGTGCCCGATTCATCAATTGCCCAAGTAAATGCATATCTAAATCCTTTATGGCCTTAACAGCATCTAAGACACGTTTGTTTTCAGACCACACGTGCTTGCACCGAGGTTTAACTTTGAGTTGGGTTTCAGGTTCAATTGTTGGAATATTTGTTAGGTCTATTCCTTGTGCTTGGAGTTCAGTAACAGAAGAAATATCAGGTAAAAGTCCAGAAAAACTTTCCCAATCTATAGTTTCCATATCTCGAAGATGTGTAATTTCAGGATAGTGTTTTTGAAGTAGACCAACGCCAGCTCGACAAGCTGCTACACGGTAGTTATAGCCACCGCCTACATTTTGGTGTTTTACACCACTGTTAATGATAAGTAATCTATAGTCTTTGTCTAAAGTGACGGTCTCAGTTTGAAAGTTATCAGAACTATCTGGTCTACAATCTAAGAATAAAGCAGTATTTTGCTTTCCAGCTAATGATATAAATTGGTCCATGATGCCACCACGTGTACCTAAGTACCATTCAGCATCTGAGGCGAGAGTGACCATTTCAGAAATAGGGGCATCATAATCATTTAAGTAACTAAATGCTTTTAAGAGAACTACGGTTAGTGCTGAGGATGAGCTAAGACCCGCTCCTGTTGGTACACCAAAAGGAGCTTCTGAAACGATTAATGCGTCAAAGCCTTTTAATTGAGTTTGAGAACTGTTGGCTAGAACTTGTGCGACACCTCTAGCGTAATTGCCCCATTGATTGTTTTCAACTTTTGGGATTGATTTAGAAATATCAAAAGATGTTTCTGGATAGGTTGATTCGATGTTGTTTAGTGTTATTTTAGAATCAGTTCTTGGTTTGGCAAAAACTAAAACGTCTTTATCTAGTGCAACAGGCATGACGTAGCCGTGATTGTAGTCGGTGTGTTCGCCGATTAGGTTTACTCGACCTGGGGCTCTGAATATGTGGGAGGGTACAGCTCCATAAATACTTTTGAAGTGTTGGGAAGCTCGAGCGTACCTATTGATCTGTTCTGAATCATCAGCATATATACTTGAGATACTAGTTTTTAGATCATTATCCATAAAGCCTCTTACCCTTTACATAAACCTCAAGAATATCAAAAGCTTTATTCATAACAATAATATCTGCACGTTTACCAATATCTAAAGTGCCCCTATCAGTTAAGCCCATATAATTCGCAGGTGTTGTAGATGCTAGTCTACTTGCCTCTTCAATAGTCAAACCTGCTTTAATAGCATTTTTAAAGGCTATATCCATAGTCAATAAGCTACCTGCTAAAGTACCATCGGCCATCTTTGCCATACCATCCTGAATATAGACTTCTTGACCACCCAATTCACTTTTACCATCACCCATGCCACAAGCACGCATGGCATCTGTAATCAGGCTTAAGTTATTTGGTTTTGCGTTAAAGGCTGCTAGAAAACTTGCTACATGCACATGGTGAGTATCTAAGATGATTTCGGCGTAACTTTGGGAATCTGCAAGTGAAGCGCCAACGGTATTGGGTTTTCGTCCTGCCATGCCACCCATGGCATTAAAGAGATGTGTATAGCCAATGGTTCCACCTTGTTTATGGACTTCATTTACGAAGGGGAGAATGTCATCATAAGTAGCGGTTGTATGACCAATGCTTATGCGACATTGCTTGCTTGCAAATGCTAATGCAGCTTCTAGTGCATCTGGAATTTCTGGTGCAATGGTAAGTAGTTTGATAACATCAAGGCCTAGCAAAGTTTGTACAAGTTCGGTTGTTGGTGTAATAGCAAATGCTGGTTGTGCGCCTAAACGATTAGGGCTAATGAATGGCCCTTCAAGGTGAGCGCCAGGTATAGATGGTAGTGAATGTGTTTGTTCTTTTTCGTTAATAAGTTGTAGTTGGCTAACGTCTTTAACTGCCTGCAATGCTGAGATAATTGCTTCCCACGGATTGGTAATAGTCGTTGGGTAAATTGTAGTTGTGCCGTGCTTGAGATGGAAGCTCGCAAGATTTTGCACAGCTTCTGGACCATCCATAGTATCTGAATCAAAGCCACCATGAACGTGTGTGTCTATAAAACCAGGTAAGATGATCAGTTCATCAAAATCATTTGAGGAATTGTCTGTTGTTTGAATGGATTTTATATCTTCTTCGAAGTAAAGCTCTGCTTTTTGTAGACTGTAACTCGGGTTATTCGAGGCATTAGAACCTGAGTTCTTTGCTAAGAGTATTTGTCCTTTAAGCATGCTTGGCATTTGAAATAATTATACCCTGAATTTGAGCTGTGTGTAGTGCAAGATTTCTTTTGTTGTGGGTAGAAAGATGTAAGCTTTAAAGCCTAGTGTAGCTATTGCATTTGATATAATGACTAGACATAGAATTATTGCAAAATTGCTATAGGAAAATATCATCTTATGGAAATATTTATTGAAGCAACTCAAGAAAAAGCAACTGCATTAGCAGCCTCGATAGTTGCTGGAAGTATTGCTAAAAAACCAGATCTTGTGCTTGGTTGTGCAACTGGTCGTACTATGGACCGTCTCTATGCTTGTTTGATTGAAGACTGTCAAAAAAGAGGCTTGAGTTTTTCTGAAGTTAAGACCTTTAATTTAGATGAATATATTGGCCTAGCTAAAGAGGATGAACGTTCCTACGCCTATTATATGAATCAAGTATTCTTTAGTAAAACAGATATTCAACTTAGCAATACCCATATTCTTGATGGTATGACATCTGATTTTGAGGCTGAATGTAGGCAATTCGAAGCACAGATTAGTGTTTCTGGTGGTATTGATTTGCAATTGCTCGGAATTGGTCAAAGTGGGCATATTGGCTTTAACGAACCCTTATCATCGCTTGGGTCAAGGACAAGAGATAAAAAGTTAATGCGGATAACGAGAGAACAAAACAAAGCATTCTTTAATAATAATGTCGAAGAAGTACCCGAAAGTGCTTTGACAATGGGTGTGGGTACAATTCTTGATGCTAGGGAAATCCTATTAGTTGCTACAGGAGAACATAAAGCTGAGATTTTGGCTAAAGCACTTGAGGGGCCTATAACGGCAATGATTTCTGCAACAGTGTTACAACTGCACCCTGCTTGTAAAGTGATTGTGGATGAGGCTGCAGCAAACCAGTTAGCTACCTTAGAGTATTGGAAATCTTAAAAGGATTATTAGCTGAGAATCGTATAACAAAGTACTGACAAGCGCTATTTCTTGAGAGTACTATAGGGATGGAGGTTTTTATGTTTAATAGAAAAATTATTGCTTTACTTAGTTCTTTAGTGTTTTTAATGGCTATTGGGCTATCAAACGCACAAACTGATGAAGCAGTTGTTGTAGAAACTGTGATGGTAGAAAGTGGTGGCCAAAGTTATCCTGCTTACTTAGCAAGTCCAGAAGCAGAAGGTACTTATCCAGGGATTGTTTTGTTACATTCTTTTAGAGGTTTGCAAGATGGTTATAAAACATTTACCCGTGAATTCGCAGCAGAAGGCTATGTCGTTTTATCCGTAGAGTGGCAGACATTTGGAGATCAACCTACTGATGATGTGGTTGAGCAACTCACGCGAGATTCAATAGTGGTATTAGAGGCTCGTTCTGATGTGAATGACCAATTGGGCTTGACTGGATTTTGTGCCGGTGGACGCCACACCATGCTCTTTTTACCACAAATCAAAGAGTTCGATGCTGGCTTTGCTTGGTATGGATTTCCTATCAGGGGAGAACCAGGTGCTATTGATTTAGTTGATGACTTAGATGCGCCTCTTTACATTGTTCATGGTAGTAAAGATCGTCCAAGCCCTATTGCTGATATCTATCAATACGCCCAAGCACTAGATGCTGCGGACAAATACTTTGAATTAAAAGTCTATCAGGGCGAACCACACGGCTTTATGGTCAATGGTGCTGAAGTAAATAGAAATGAAGCAGCAACTGATGCATTTTCTGAAATGATTAGCTTTTTTGATAGACAGTTGAAAAACTAAGTATTGACTACTGGTATTAAAATGAAATCGCTTGCTCATTTTCTGAGCAAGCGATTTTTTTTGGTTTTATACTTTAGGAAAATTAGAGTTAAAAATACAGATTTTCTTTGAGATTTAGTCTTAGATCTATAAGCGTTACAACATAAAAAAACGGCCATCATGTAAAATAAAGTTGATAAAAGGTAAAATAAAATTGACATCATGTAAAAAATATTTGACATCATGTAAAAAATTTGCTACATTGCCTGTATCGGAACCGATGCGGATATCAATCATGTGGAAAATTTGAAAAGGAGATAGACATGACAATCAAGCAACAAAACATGAATGCAGTACTTTACAAGCAATATGGCTCACCTGAGGTACTTCAACATCAGCAAATTATTAAACCAATTCCTAAAGACAATGAAGTCCTGATCAAAGTTCATGCGACCTCCGTTACAGTAGCTGATGTTCGTGTACGAAGTTTTACTGTCCCATGGTATCTATGGTTACCAATGCGGATGTTTCTTGGTATTTGGGGACCAAAACGAAAAACTTTAGGTTCAGAGCTGGCAGGTGAAATTGAAGCCATTGGTAAGTCTGTTAAACGTTTTAAGGTAGGTGACAAAGTTTATGCAGATACATTGCCAAACTTTGGTGGCTATGCAGAGTACATTTGTTTAGCTGAAGACGCTAACTTAGCACTTAAACCCTCAAATATGAGTTATGAAGAAGCAGCAACAGTTCCCATAGGCGGATTAACGGCTTATCATTTCCTAGAGGCTGCAAAGTTGAAAGCAGGACAACGCATTCTTATCTACGGTGCATCAGGTAGTGTTGGAACCTATGCTGTACAACTTGCGAAACATATGGGTGCAAATGTGACTGGCGTATGCAGTGGGAAGAACCGAGATATGGTTTTGTCTTTAGGTGCTGACAAGGTGATTGACTATACAAAAGAAGATTTCAGCAAATCAGATGAACACTATGATGTTGTCTTTATTGCAATTGATAAGTGTTCAGTTGCTTCTAGTATGAAAGTCTTAAAAAAGGGGGGTGTTTATATCAATATTACCAAACCGTTGCCTAACCCCCAAATGTTATGGCAATCTCGGAAAGATGCTAAAAAGCTGCTGCTTGCAGAAAGTATAACCAGAACCTCTGAGGGATTAAATGAACTCAGAACTTTGATTGAGCAAGGTAAACTTAAAACCGTTATTGATGGAACTTATTCTTTAGATACACTTAGCGAAGCCCATCAATATGTTGAACAAGGTCACAAAAAAGGTAATGTTGCTATTCAAGTTTGTCTTAGCTGAGCTCATTACTAAGTACGTAGACAAAATTAAGTTACATTAACTGGATATCATACTAAACCTGTACTGGACGTCATATCACCGATATTTTGGATGCCATAATAGTTAAACTTATTTGTGACTTGGTACTTAGTAGCTATAAGTTCTGAAATAGAATTTGAATCAAAACTTCGTATTTGTGGTGCTGTTTTTATTGTTAATAGATACATTTTTGTAAGCGAATGGACTTTTTTAGATTAGGTAATAGAGATATGATTACCACCTTGAATCGTCGTCAAAGGTGAAGGATGAACTCAAAAGATGATGATTTTTTAGAAACATTTATTGAATAAGATTTATGTATTAATTTGACTGAGCCACAAGATTTAGATTCAATACTTTATCGCCATGCTACAAGGTTGTTCACTAAGCTAATTCAGAATCCTTAAAGACTATAGATTTGAACACTAAGAAAAATTGGTCACTATGAAAAAAAAGAAAATTTCTCGTTCTGCCGTTTGGGCAGAAGCAAAAGTATTGCTAATACTTTACCGTCGTAACCTAATTATTGGTTTTACACTAATGATTATAGGAAGATTGCTTGGCTTTGTTTTACCAGCATCTACAAAGTTTTTAATTGATGATGTTCTAGGCAATGGTCGTTGGGAGATTTTGGGCTGGCTCGCCTTAGCGGTAGGTGTTGCTACACTATTACAAGCAGTTACGACCTACGCAGTTGCCCAAGTTGTGAGCATTGCTGCACAAAAAGCCATTATGGATATGCGGATGCGTGTCCAAGAAAAAGTTACCCGATTACCGATTGCCTTTTTTGATGATACTAAGTCAGGTGTACTGATTTCACGAATCATGACAGATGCCGAAGGTATTCGGAACCTGATTGGGACAGGAATTATCCAATTGATAGGTGGCGGATTAACTGCGGTGCTTGCGCTTGGTGTGCTGTTTTATCTTAACTGGAAACTAACCCTTATTATTATTGTATTCCTAGTTGCTTTTGCTGCGGTTATGGCATTTGCATTTAATACCTTGAGACCGATATTTCGTGAGCGTGGCGAGATAAATGCAGGTGTAACGGGTCGTTTAGCTGAGACACTTGGAGGCATTCGAGTCGTTAAAGCTTACCGCATGGAAGAGCGTGAACAGCGTGAATTTGCTGAGGGTGTTGGTGGTTTATTCGAGAATATTAAGAAAAGTATTAAAGGTACGAGTGCGGTTACTGCTTTTGCAACCGTTATTGTTGGTGCTATAGGTACTTTGCTTATCTTCTTTGGTGGACGGGCGATTCAATCTGGTGTTATGACCCTAGGCGATTTGGTTATGTATGTGGCCTTTATTGGGGTATTGGTTGCACCCATTATTCAGATGTCTAACATTGGTACGCAAATTAGTGAAGCCTTTGCTGGGCTTGACCGTATTAGAGATATTATGGAACTTGAAGCAGAAGATGCTCACGATGCTGATTTAGAAGAACTTGCAGACATCAATGGAGATATTGAGTTTAAGGATGTTCACTTTGAGTATGAAGTGGATGTTCCTGTGCTAAATGGTGTGTCTTTAAGTGCAAAGGCGGGTACTACGACTGCGTTGGTGGGCTCGAGCGGCTCTGGTAAGAGTACCTTAGTTAGTCTTGTGATGGCATTTGCTAGACCAACTTCGGGCGAAGTTTTGATTGATGGTCGCAACCTTGAAGAAGTGCGTTTGGGCGACTACCGCAGACATCTTGGTGTAGTACTTCAAGAGAACTTTTTGTTTGATGGCTCGATTGCTGAGAACATCAAGTTTGCAAGACCAGACGCAACTATCGAACAAGTTATAGAAGTGAGTAAGTTGGCAAATGCTGATGGATTCATATCAGGCTTTGCAGATGGCTATGATTCGATTGTAGGCGAGAGGGGCATCAAACTTTCAGGTGGTCAGCGACAGAGAATTGCGATAGCAAGGGCTCTTCTAGCAGATCCTAAAATACTGATTCTTGATGAAGCAACCTCAAGCTTAGATAGCGAAAGTGAAGCCTTAATTCAAGAAGGTTTAGATAGACTTCAAAAAGGCAGAACAGTATTTGTAATTGCGCATAGACTAAGTACAATTCGAAAAGCAGATCAAATTCTAGTTTTAGAAGAAGGTCAAATTGTAGAACGAGGCAGCCACACTGAACTTCTCGAATCTGATGGTCGCTATAAAGTATTGTATGACAGACAGTATGCTTGGGAATCGAACGTTTTTGTAAATCCTGGTGAGGATTACAAGACTTCCTAGTTTATAATCTTTTTAGTTTTTGCACCTTCGTTTTTAGCGAAGGTGTTTTTTGTGGAGATAACCTGTGTGGTTAGGCTGTAATTGACTTATCAATTCCTAAATCCTGAACATCTTCAATAAAGCACAAATACCAAGCTTCGTCACCGTGGTCTTCGTCGATCGCATGGACGATTACATAGCTGCTAACATCATCAAAGTACTCAAGGATTTCTTTTGCCAGTGCCGCTTCTGCCAACGACATAGCCTCATGACTTTCTTCGTCATCTGGATCAAAAGCAAGAATGTCATGACACTGCTGCAAGTTGTTAAATGCACCACGCAAAGCTTGTGTTGATACTTTTTCACTA
>CALHRJ010000049.1 GCA_938038395.1 uncultured Deinococcales bacterium
AGTTACATCACCGTTAAAGGCACCCACTTTGTTCACAGTTATGTTGCTTGTTTTGTTAGCACGCGTTTCAATTGAAAGTGTGGATGGATTTGCAGAAATACTGTAATCAGGTGCAGGTGCTGTTGCCTTGACAGTTAACGGCACATTTACAGTATGGCTCTTGCCACCACCGTCTGCTTTGACTGTAAGCGTATGCGCTTTAATTTGTGCGTTGTTTGCAACATTCACTGTCATATAAGTTTGTGACTGATCTGTAGTAACAGTTGCTGGACTAAAGCTTGCGGTTATTCCAGCAGGCGGATTGACTAATGAAAACGTTACACCTGCTGCAAAGCTACCTTCTCTCGTGACCGAGATTGGCACATTTGCGTGGGTATCGCCACGCTCGAGCGCAGGAATAGCATTTACCTGAGCATTGTAATTAATATTGAAATCTGCAGGTGTAGCTACACCACCAACTTGGGCACTTAACCTAAAGCCTTGACGACCTGTTGAAAAGTTTACCCACAGCTCACCTGTATAAAAGCCAGCTGCCAGATTCGGTTTAAGTGTCAAGGTAACTGGTGTTTGTTTACCACCAAAAGTACTAGCGCTCACTGGATCTACATTAACCCAGTCAAGGTCACCAGCAATTTGTTGACCATCCTTAGTATTGTTAATAACATCTATTGACCATGCAATTACAGAGTTAGGTGGTCCCGTATTTTGAATCCCAAAACTGGCACTTTGTGTAGCTGCAAAAGATAGCGGCGTAATAGGAATAAATCCTTTACCCGTTACAATGTTTGTTTTTAGCTTAATTGTTTTACTTGTTGAATCTGACTCATTCTTTATTGTTAGGTCAGCAGTGTATTCACCAGGACCTAAATCACTCTTACGGTTGATAACAACTTTTTGCCTAACTACATCACTACTAGGTACAACAATTGTGCCTGTTGTCTCTGAAAGGTCAAACCAAGCAGGATGGTTAGCACCATTCTTCTTGATATTAGAAACTTCGATGCGCCACGTTAAGCTCGAGCCAGCACCGCCTTTGTTGCCTATATCAAATTCGGCTACCTCATCGACAAGATCAATGACGCTTGCAGACGGAAATTCAATAATTGCCTTCGTAATTGATAGCTTTAATCCAAAAGCAAATAGGGGTGTTGTAACATCACCAGATTTAGTACCAACTGTAAGCGTTGCTTCATAAACACCACCATCTAAGGTAGGTTTACGCTTGAGATTAATGATGGCATTTCTCTGTTGTCCAATATTTGTTGTAGAAGCTGGTACCAATACTCCCTCTTCAGGCGTAGCATCTAACCATTGCGGAGCTGCTGAACCATTTCTCTTAGAACCAGTAATCGTAACAACATATTCGACATCTGCACTACCTTTGTTAGATAGCATAATACTGTTGCTATCCACAAAATAGGTCACATCATCGTTTGCATTTGGACTGGGTGTAACAGGCGTTGGGGTTGGCGTAATTGGGGTTGGCGTTACTGGGTTTGGATTAGGGTTTGGATCTGGATTGGGGTTCGGTGTTGTACCGCTACCACATGCTATTAAAAACAAAAGGCTTAGTGCGACTAAACCTATTTTGAGGTATTTATAAGTTTTCATACCCACAGCATATGCTCTGGGTATGAAAGTTACTGTGATGAATTTGTGAGTAGCGTGATTCTTTTATGAACTTAAGATAAAGGAAATGAGAGAGTTTTTCATTTTTGTATTAGAATCGGCTAGGTTTATAAGCGCTTACTCTCTACCACTCTTACTCTCTACCACATAGCTCATTTGAACCCAAAGCTCTATCTAAACAGACTAAGCCTCTACCATATTCGTTTGATTTTCCTGCCCAGGAAGCATCAAATAGAACGCTATCGTAAAGTCGTTGTTCTACCTGTTTGGCATCCCAATCTGGGTTTTGCGCCCATATAAGTGCAAGAACAGCAGATACGTATGGTGTTGCCATAGAAGTTCCTGACTGGCAGTTGTATTGGTTATCTGGAAAGGTGTTAAGAATATCTCCACCTGAACCCACACACTTGGCAGGTTTACCCGAAACTAATTTTCCTCCTGGTGCTACTACATCCACAGTATTGGCGCCTGTGCTATCAAACTTAGAGAAGCTCGAGCGCTGTAAATCACTATCTAAAGAACCTACTGCGATTGCTCCAGGTGCATTAGCAGGTGAAAAGACACCGTTACCTGCATCAAAAGTTTGATTTCCAGAAGCCGAAACAAAAAGCTTTCCTGCAGCTATAACATCCGCAACTGCTTGATGAAGTTCAACATCACCATCTCCAGCAGGCTTACCAACACTAAAATTAAGAATATGTGCAGGTGTAGAATTAGTAATAGTATTAGGCACTTCTAAACCTGCAGCCCAACGAATCCCACGGACTGCTTTAGATATCGAAGACCTTTTTTCATCAGAAAATATTTTTACAGGCTGTACTTTGACATTTGCTAGGTAACTTACACCCACAGTGCCGATTTGATTATCAGACACTGCTGCAACAATTCCAGCAACATGCGTACCATGTGGGTCAATTGGGTTTCTTGGATCATTATCAACATCTACAGCTGCAAAGAAATCACAACCTGGTACAAGATTTGGCTTTAGATCAACATGATCAATATCAGTACCACTATCTATAACCGCTACAATAATTGGTTTTTGTGACAGTTGCTTAGCAAAATCGATAAGTTCCCAACCTTCGGCGATACCAAAACCTTTGAGATACCACTGTTGGTCATAAAAATTATCATTTGGAAAATCAAAATCATGGGTCAAACCTTTTAAATAATAGTTTGGCTGGGCATTTTCAATACGATCATCTACTTTAAGCACCCTAGCAACTTCTTCGGCATCTGCTGAAGTAGCAAAAACATCTGCAATAATGCCTTCACCATCTTCTAAAAGTCTAAGGCCATAAGCTTGATAATCTTGAATAACAGCAGCCCGTTGCGCTAAATCTTTAAAACGAAGTAATACTTGACCTGTAACATAGTCAGCATTGCTAT
>CALHRJ010000050.1 GCA_938038395.1 uncultured Deinococcales bacterium
TAGTAATCATCACCTGCACGACAGATGCATGGGTCTGGGTTAAAGCCTCGTAGGATTGGGTTTTGGATCATAGTGCTAGGACTTTCTCCGTTCAAGAAAAGTTTATAAGAAAAGTTTAGGGTAGATTGATAATTTCTAGACGATCTATATGTTGTTCTGTAGTTGAAGCTGCTAAGGTAATACTATAATTCCAAACTTCTTTTAAGCTTTCTTCAGATAGATGTTGTAAAGGTATCGTTATTTTGTGCCAATTGCTGTCAGGTGCTTGCGATGATGTAGGGGATAGGGGGAAGCTCGAGCGCACCTGAGGCAACTCGTAAACCCGCACATAGTCAATGATAAAGTCCTGCGGAAAGATACTGCTATCATCAGGATAACCAGGCCAGCTACCACCAACAGCCAAATTAAGTGTTAAGAAAAAAGGATGTTCAAATACCCAACGAGTATCTTCAGGTAGGTTTTTTGGTCTGAGGGTATGGTACTTTTTACCGTTCAAGTACCAACGGATTTCATCTTGCTCCCACTCAACAGCGTAGGTATGAAAGTCATCTGCAAAAGCCTGTCCGTTTGGCAAGAATGCCGTAGAACTTGGGCCTTTGCCACCAGAGTAACCTGGTCCGTGTACAGTGCCATGGATTTTATTAGGCTCTCTACCAATATTTTCCATTATGTCAATTTCGCCTGAGTAGGGCCAATTTACACTCTTGAAGTTGTTGCCAAGTAACCAGAATGCAGGCCAGAAACCTTGTCCGCTACTGAGTTTCATGCGACCTTCAATTCGACCATAATGCATTTCCACCTTATCTTCAGTGGTGATTCTGGCAGAAGTATATTTACAGGGCCCATAATAGCATTCTAAGTTTGTATCTTCTGGTAGCTTGTCTGCCCTCATTACCAAATTGCCTTCACCATCATGAAAAAGTGTTTCTGGATCATCTGTGTAAAGCTGGCGCTCTGAATTACCCCAACCAGCACCGTCACCAAGTTCAGTTGTCCAGTAGTCTGAATTAAGTGCTGTACCTTTTGCTTTATCAAATTCGTCTTGCCATATCAGTTTCCAGGGCTCATTAGAAGTCGTTTTTTCTGGGTCAGTTGCACTGACACTTACGACGATATCTTCTGGACGATCTCCATAATACCAGAACGATATAGCTTCGGCATTTTGCCAGTTTTGCCTTACAAGAAAGTCATCTTGAAAATGTTGAGGGTCGTTGTTAGGAAGTATTGTTAAAACTGTTTCAAAGTCAGTCTGTTCAGGTAAGACTAGGGGAGATGATGTAGAGATATCTGTTAAAACGAAGTTCGTATCTTCAATGACTTCATTATTTTCGAAATCTTGGACTACAGTATCTGAGGTGGTTTCGTTATCTATAATCCATACAGATAGCGCTTTACGGTGACCAAGCTCCAGACCTTCTTTTGGCGTACCATTGCTGAGTGGATTGCTCAAATATATTCTGAAGCTTTCTTCTTCTTCAGTTTTTGTATCATCCTTGATGGTTACAGATATAGTGGTTTCTAACTCTCCTGCAGCTATAGTTACGTTACCGTTGGTTAGATCTACAAAGTCTTGCTCGAGCTTAGCCTCTATACCCTCAAGGCTATAACTTAGTGTAATGTCCTCATCACTAAGTTCATCTAGCTTGACTGTCACTTGTAGGACTTCTCCTTCAGTTACTTCAAGGAAGGTTTTAGAAAAGCCAACGCTTTGTGCTATGACGGGGCTCGAGCCACCTAAAAGTGCCACACCTACTAGGATTGTTTTAACCATCGTCCTAAACACTAGTTAAGCTTTCCTGTAGATAAAAATAAGAGGGAACGTGCAGGAATAGTGAGGATTTCGTCTAAGTAATACTCGTCTTCTGTATACAGTGGCTCATCATCATAGATTTCATAGGTTTCATCAGAAATAAGTTTACTCGTTGCCGCAACATCAAAACGAGTGGCTAAGGAGATTTTTGCCTGACGGTCTTCTGTACTTAAATTGATTAACATGATTTCCATGCCAGTTTCAGTTTCTACAGCGTAGGCTCGTAACTTATCATCGGTCATTTCGATTTCAAGAACATCACCACGGTATTTCGTAAGTTGTTCATATACAAAATACGTTGGTCGTTTCCAAAAGGCTTTGTCAATCAAGCCGTGACCACCAGTGCCTTGTAAGGCAAAGTAGTAACTTTCATCTAGATTCTCTGTCAGCATTTGACCAAGGCTATCTGCTAGCCATAGCGTAGCTATAGTATCTATAAGATGTGTGTAGGTGTCAGTTTTCCAAGATAGTCCAAATTCTGTAATGGCAGTTTCGATAGTACGTTCATAACCTAAAGGATTCAGCTCAGGGTCTTTTAACCAGGCTTTATAGCGTTGAATTGTTTCTGTAGTTCGATTAACAGTAGATAAAGCATATTCATCAGAGGTTGTTCCGTCAACAGGGTAGATGTGCCAACTTAGGGTATCAATCACGTCACCACATTGTTTTAGAAATTCCTTTAGGTAGGGTTCAGCAATGTCCGCACCAGATACAGCAGGACCCATGATGCGGTAGTCTGGATTGACGTCTAAAAGTGCAGTTCTATACTCACGGAACTTTTCACAGTACTTAGTGGGCGTCCAAGAAGGGTCGTCACGGTTAGGCCCATAAAGATCAGGCTCATTACCAATTTCCCAAGCTAGTAAGGTTATTCCCTCTTCTTCTATAATTCTGGCAGCTTCAGCTGCTTGTGCTGCGTCGCCTTCAAAAAGATTAGCCACAAATAATACAGGCGGTTTACCTAATAATTGCCATTGTGCTTTGAAAGCTTTTAACAAGTTTGCGTTGAGTGGTTGTTCATCTGCGATGTTACCGGGCGGAAAGCGGATTGCTCCAAGCTCGAGCTTTGCAAAGTCCTCACGAAAATCCAGCACATTCATAAACACACCATGGTTCATACCTGTTATGGCTAGAGGTGGTGTGGCATGCAGTTTGCCTTTGACAAATATATCACTGACTTCAATGTCTTGACCTGCAATATATGACCTCAACCAGCGCATAGCTGGACGTTCGTCACCAAATGAATCAATGACGTGAATATGTGGTCGCCAAAGTCCACCTGCACGGTGGCCCCATAGCGTCACACCTGCAACAGCTTCATGTTCCCAAAATAGAGGGAAAAGATTTTTGTAGACCTCAAGTTGTTGGTAGTCATCAGCTTCATTAACATCGAATTCTGAAACATAGATAGGTAGTCCAAATTCTGCCAAGCGGTCTAAACTATTTTGGACAATAGAAGGACTAACATTTTCTAAACCGTGTGCTTGTACACCAATGCCATCAATCAACTCCCTTTCATGCAAGAGTTCGATGATTTCCATGTAAATTGCAAGGTTATTTGCACAACAGAGGATGCTGTAGTCATTTAAGAGCAGTTTTGTATTTGGCATTAGTTCTCTGGCTTGTTCAAAACTCCAAATTACCCAATCCCAGCCAGTTTCACCATCGCCACCTAGGCCTTCTTTGAAGCTCGGTGGTGCATGGTCGATAAGTGGTTCGTTTACAACATCTAAATATTCAGTGTCAGGATAGCGTTCAGCGTAAGCTTGCATCCACTCAAGCACTTCTTCTTTTTGTTCTGCAGGCGGTAGATCAGCCATCCAAGCTGGTTCTTGCTGGCCCCAAACCCAAGTGTGTTGTTTTAGAGGTAAATCATTATCTTGGGCAAACTTGTATATTCTGTCAAAGAGTGTCCAGTTAAATTGGTCACGCGTAATTTCTAGCTGACCCCATTTGCCAGAGTTTTCTGGAGTTATCTGGTTAAAGTAGTCAGCAAATTCTGGATCGTATTTACCTGTGTGAATACTGCCAAAGAAGCGCTCTGAATCTTGCGCTAAAGGTTGGGCATAAGCCAGCCCTATACTTAGCAACAAGGCAACTAGCAACAAGGTAAGTAGTAGTCTGTTCATTTTGTTCTCAACTTTTCAGAAATAAAGACTTATACCAAGTCCGAAACTAGGCTCAAATAGATATTAGGCTCAAATAGATATTTAAATCTAAAAACATCCTGAACTAATTAAGGCGTTAAGTAGAATTGGATTTAACCCTTAACAGCACCTTGGGTAATACCCGAAATAATTTGTTTAGAAGCTATAAAGAAGATAATGACAAGAGGAGTAACTGCAAAAGCAGTACCAAATATAACTGCGCCCCAGTCTGTGGTATCTGCAGTTCCCTGAATACTTCTTAGTGCAAGTGGAACTGTAAATAAATCTCTTTTATTCATCGTTACAAGTGGGAACAAAAAGCTGTTCCATGAACCAATGAAAGTTAGCAATCCAAGCGTTGCTAAACCTGGTTTAACAAGTGGCAAGGAAATACTCCAGAAGGTTCTAAATTCAGTTGCACCATCAACCCGAGCAGCGTCCATAAGTTCTTTGGACATACTACTTGCAAAAAACTGTCGCATCATAAATATTCCAAATGCGCTAGCCATGCCAGGGACCCAAAGTGCAAGGTAAAGCGGATGGTTGAACCAATTAAAAAAACGTACGATGATTGCAAAAGGAATCAGGTTAAGGATTGGTGGAACCAGAAATGTTCCTAGAATGATGCCAAAAAGAACACGCTTATACTTAAAATCATACATGGCTAAAGCGTAGCCGCCGAGACTGCAAAAGACTATGGTGGTAAATGTAGTAATTAGACCTACGCCAACGCTATTTAAAGTATTGCGCCACATTGGAATTACTGCCAAAAGGGCTCGGTAATTGTTCATAAAGTCGTCACCAAACCATAGAGGTGGTGGCGCTGTAAAAATAGTTTCTGCACTGTGTGTCATGAGCACATACATTAGGTATAGAGGCGCAAAGGTAAGCACTGCAAGAATGCTAAGTACTAACAATAAAAGGAACTTTGAAAGCTTAAATTTGTTTGTCATTATCCTCTAGTGTCCAATCCTTCACGACCAGTTAGTCTAAATTGTATAGCAGTCATGATGCCTATTAGGGCAAATAGAATCCAAGAGGTTGCCGCAGCAGAACCCATTTGGCTATAGTTAAATCCTTCTCTATAAAGGTAATTTGCAACGGTCATACCAGCATTGTTAATACCACCCATTGGGCTAGCACCAACCATAATAAAAGGTTCTTCAAAGAGCTGCATACTGCCAATAATGGTTAAGCTAATTGCAAAGAACATGACTGGACGAAGGAGTGGCAGACTGATATGTCTAAAGCGTTGAAATGCGTTTGCTCCATCGATTTCAGCAGCATCATAATATTCTTTGGGAATGGTTGCTAAACCAGCACTATAAAGGACTGTATTCCAACCAAAGTAACGCCAAAAAACAAGAATGGCAATGGCTGGTTTAATATTTTTTGCACGTCCTAACCAGCGCACAGGTTCTTCAGGAACCCAAGCCACTAGCCAAGCACCCCAACTTGACGCACGTAAAAACTCTATAGGCACGGAGTTGCTAAAGGCCATGAGGGCTTGATTGAGTGTGCCATACTGCGTACCAAAAATCGTATTAAAGACTATAGCAATAGCAACTGTTGAGGTGATAAAAGGTACAAAGAATGCAGCAGTAAATGGGTGACGCCATTTGTTAAGGCCAACAACTAGAATAAATGCAAGCGGAATGGCCACAAGGTGCTGAGCGATCCCAGACGTGATACCAATCCAAAGTGTGTTGTAGAGTGCCTTATAAAAATCGGGGTCTGTAAAGACCCAAACATAATTTTCTAGCCCCACA
>CALHRJ010000051.1 GCA_938038395.1 uncultured Deinococcales bacterium
CCCCATTCATAATTATTTATTCGATCCCAATTTTCATCAACTAGGTCCCATGAATTATTTATTTGTGAAAAAGAATCAGCTAGCAAAACCCGAGATTCTTGATATATTTGCCAAGACCTTGCTAAATCATTTTGTGCAAAAGCTGACGACAGACTGCTTAAACAAAATGTAGCTAAACAGATAACAAATAACGTAAGACCGAATTTCCTAGCCTTAAACATATGAAACACTCCCTTAGTAAGAATTTTGTGCTTTCTATTCTCAACGGTGAGGCTATCATTCTTTGTTATTTCTAAGCTATCTTCAAAATTAAAAACAATTTCAGCATTCTTTCATAAATCACTTTCATTTTACAAGTAATACAACAAGCTAATCTCTAAATATTGTTCAAATTTGGATATAACAAACACAAAATAATGCCTTATTTAACAATCAACTTGCAGGATGATGAATTCTCTCGAAACAACTTCAAGCCAAAGCTTGCTTCGATGTTCTTCATTTTATTCATGGTACTTGATTGTACGAACAACTACTTCACTATCTAAAGCACTGTAAGACGCCAGCCACTGACCCGATTTTTCAACAAATGGTGTACAGGTTTGTGTTATCCAATTACCATGGGCATCATAGTCATAATCACATTTTTTCTGCCAGATTAAGTCAACATCGTCATACATCAATTCTGCGATTTGATTACCTTGTGCATCGTATTGATATTCAGAACGATTGTTTAAGGTCGCGTCTGCGTTAAATCCTATGCGTTCAAGTAGTTGGTTTTGTGAATTATATTTGTACTTAGTCATACTCAACAACACACCTTGTGGTCCGTAAAATGCAGCTTCTATTTGATTGCCAAAATCATCATATTTATAGTTGGATTGACGGTTTAGACTGCCGTCTGCATTGAAGGTTGAATTTGCAATCAACTGTCCTGAATCATCAAAAGTCTGCTGACTACTGAGTCGTTCAGATGCAATCTTGGTTGAAGAAACTAAATCTATAGAATGAGTTGTAATCGAGGCTATAGGCACAGCTTCAGGTGTAGTTGAAGAAGATTGAGCATGTACAAGTTGTATAACGATAATTATAGATAGAAACAGCAGGAACTTTTTCATAGCCTCTCCAATACATTTCAGATTTTGTGCCTTTTAAAAGGACGATGTAGTTGTTGTATGAATAATGCTATCAGTCAATTTATACTTACTACTAAATCCAGACGACATCTGTTCTTATAATTCTGGGTTATGGACAATTCGCTAAGTTCCGCTAGAGTTCTACTAGGTAAGTCCTATATAGGGTGCAACTAACATAATGATTGCAGTTAACACTAGAAGTGCTTGAACGAATTTTCGAAGCTTTGCTTTATTCAATAAGTTACCAAGTAAAATACCCACAAAAACGCCAGCCACAACAACAGGTACAAAATACAGTGCTTGCAATGCAAACTGTGCTGCTGGTTTGCCAAAAGTGAATATAACTAAGAAAATTTGAACTGGAACAATACTCCAATAAAGTGCAGCCATAAGTGCGCGACTTTGAAGGTTCGACCAGTTATGTGCCATCACCCAAAGGACCACAGGCGGACCACCAAAACCAACCATGCCACCCAAAAGGCCGCTCGAGCCAAATCCTAACCACCACCAGCCACGATGTAAGGAGTCTCTACTTTTAACTTTAACTATCAATTGAATCATAACTGCAATTAAGAGCACAACACCCAGAATTTGCCGAATCAATATCTTATCTAAACCATTCAGGTAAGTGAGCAAAAGGATACCTATTACCATGCCACCAATACGTGGAATATACGTTGGCCAAAGCACTTTCCACATAACTTCTTTACGAAGTTTATAGACCATAAAGGAACATAGGACAAAACCATTGGTCGCGGTAAATATATTTGCTTCTACTAGGCTAAAGCCATTCCAAACAAGTAGTGGCATCATCAGTAAAGAAAAGGCAAAACCAGTAGCGCCTTGCATGATGCTTGAGGCTAAAAGAATTAGAATTGTAGAAATGGTTAATATATTTTGTCTTTTAGGTATTTCAGAAATTGTGCTTTTTGTGGCACTTAGTAAATTTATAGGTGTAGATGTAGTATTAATAGAAGAATCTGGAGTAACTTCTGTAAACTCAAAATCATCTGTTATTTCTTCTTGACTTTGCACTTGTGGCAGGCCACTTTCTATACCCTCTGTTGAAGTTGGAAAAGAAAATACAAAACCTCGTTCTGAAATCTCTTGTACATAAATCGGTATAGGTTCAATACTATTTCTATCATCTTCTACCGTTAAAAACGTTGGCGAAGTCACTGAAGTTAACCATGCTTGTAGATTTCCACAGCACTCAACAGGTCCAGTTTGTATTAGAACAAATACAATAACTAAACACAGTAAAGCTAAGTAATAATTTAAGCCTCGCCGATGGGTATTCATGCTTCAAACGTATATTGAGTTCTTCAAAGAACATGTTGTGCGTGAAACATCAATATGAGAAAGTTCTTCACCCAACTCTCACTAATTATCAGGTGCAATACCAATTCCGCTTAACAAATAAACAAGTAGGCAAAAATATTGCCTGTGACGGTCCATCACAGGCAGGGTTGTAGGGAAGGGTGGTTTTTCAACAAACGTTTAGTATCCTGAAGTAAGGGTAATCCGACTGGATTTTCAGGTATCTAAAGTAAAGTGTTTGTTGCAAAAACCATTCTTCAATCTAAGCTTTTTTGATGTCATGGCTGTGATGGAGCTAGCTAACAAATGCCTAACGTTTACTCACAAAATCAAGTAATAAACATTAGCTAAGCATAGCTGATTCAAATGCTGCTTCAAGTACATCTGAATCCAAGGTAACAACCTTTGAGTTCCGCAAATAAACAAGCTGTGCCTGTGGTTTGATTCCCTTAATTGCTTCAATTGCCTTTTGATAGACAGCAAGCTGAAAATGATATATTTCAGGATTCATAACTTTATCTGTTTTATAGTCTTCTAAGTACCAAATACCATCTGCAAGATACAGTCTATCAATGATGCCTTGCCAAACCGTATCACCATAAGGCATGACCATGGGCACTTCTGGCAAATCTTCTTCACGACTATCTAAATCCTTTAATTCTTTACCAAGCATCGCATAATAATTTTTGAGTAGGCTTTTAACTTCATCCAACAAGCTTTCTTGCTCACTGGTGCTAAAGGGAAACATAACTTCTTGATACTGCAAATTCTGCATTTGCAGTGCATCATCTGGTTGCCAGTCTCGGCTGATGGCATAGTGAACCAAAGTACCAATAGTTGCACCTTTACCAGGGAGTTGCTCACCTTCATCGGAATCTGGGATGTTCAGCGGTTCGCTTTCTGGAGCTGATTTAAGCCTTGAGGGTGAGTAGACAGGTGGGAATTGATGCATTGGGAAATGGGTATCAACCCAATCAGATTTTTTAAGAGGCGCCTTATTTTGTTCAGGAACTACAACACCTGAAACAGGATAGTAATCCCAATGTTTTAGCATGAATTCTTTACGGTCGAACTCTGGACTGTTTGGACCTAAACCCATCTCATGAATCGCTGCTACCCAACCATCTAACTTTCTAACGTTTTTTACACTGCCTGACAGCAGCAGTACATCTCTTGCTCTAGACACTGCTACGTAGAGCAAACGGTAAGCTTCTTGGTCGTTACGCGTTTTTAAGCCATTGCGTAATCGAGAAAAGTCATTACCGTCTTTTAAACTGATTAAACCAGAATCTTTATCTATGTACATGTCTTCTGGGGGCATATAGTTAGAGCGACCAAGGTCGTAAACTGCGACGACTGGCCATTCCAACCCTTTGGAACGGTGAACAGTTAGTAGTTTTACGCCTTTACCACTTTGAGGTACGTCACCCGCGTCGGTTTGGCGACTGAGCAGCTCGAGCCTATCTAAGAGAATCTCAATATCACCAGGAGGTTGTTCTGCCACCGTAAAAAGCAACTGATCTACATTTTCCCTAGCCCTAGCATCTAAAAAGTCTACATAGCGCTTACCGTCTATATCTAATTCTCGGATGATGTATTTTATAGCTTTAAGTGGTGTAGTGCGTACCTTCTCTTGAATAAGCTCGATACGACTATGTATATCTTTATAGTCTTCTTTAAGAAGTTGTAAAGGGTTATCAAACTTAAGAATCTTGTCTAAGTCTTCTAAAGATACTTGACCAAAAGGACTGCGTAAAAACGATGCCAAACTCAAACCACTGGGGTCAATGCCCACTCGAAGTGCATGGTATAAGTCACGCACTTCTAAGCGTTCATAGTAACCACGTCCTTGAAGCAATACATAGTCAAGTCCAACACTTGTAAAGGCTTCTTCCATCAGCTGTAGTCCAGCGTAGGAGCGTGCCAATACAGCAACATCACCACTGTCATAATCATTGCTTGGGTCGTCTATTAGCGTTTTAATTTGCTGCGCTAATACCTTTGCTTCGTAGCGTCTTAAGTCAGCAATAGGTTCATTATCTGGCGTTGCTAGAATCCAGTGAATTTCTACCCGACCTTCATTTCTATTGAAGTAGGTGTCTTCGTTTACGTCTTCTGGTTGGTGTACATCTGGTGCTTCGCCGATACTAAAGCCAAGCTCTTTTTCACCAAAGCTTTGCGTCATCTTATTTAAAAATCTGGTTATGTAACTTGCGTGTCTACGTGTAGTGGTGAGGGGCTCGAGCTCATCCCCAATTTCACGTGCTTTTCTAAACACGCCTACATCTGCATTACGAAAACCATAGATAGATTGTTTAGGGTCACCGACAATTTCGACACGAATTCCTGTTTGCTCGAGCGCAGTAAAGAAATCACCCTGTAGTGGATTCACATCTTGATATTCATCGACTAAAACAACTTTAAACCGTTGCGATAATCGATCGATGCAAGTGGAGTGCTGTACCATACGGATAGCATTTCGTTCAATTTCTGCTGGTGGTAACAAAGTAGCACCTAGGCGGTTGCGGTAACGGCTATAGGTTGTGTCGTAGATTCTGATGAGTGCTTGGCTTTGTGTGTCATTGGCTTTAAAGGTGTCGCATAAAGACCGGCTATTAAACAGCTTAAGCGCTAGAGGCTCGAGCTTATCTCCAAATCCCACAACATCTGCATATAAATCATGCGCTTCAGCTTGCGCTAAGTAACGCAAGCTGTTCAACTCTTCTTCAAAAAGTGCTTCCGCCTGCCACTCACCCAAAACCGAAAACTGCGGATCAAGCCCCATGTGCGGCGCACAGAGTCGTAAACCTTCCAACATAAACCCATGAATCGTACTAAGCACTGCGCCATCTAGCTCACGCTTTGCGCTACGGAGCAATGTTTTATCTATACTAATTGGATTCCCAAGATAGGTACCATCAGTGTAAACTGAGTTGATTCCAGCTGCAACACGCTGCCGTAGTTCATGGGCAGCAGCTCTAGTAAAAGTAACCCCTGCAATGCGTCTAAGCGGAATGCCTTCAGCCAATAGTTCTAAATAGCGCTGAACGAGGCTAGTTGTTTTACCTGTCCCTGCTGATGCAACACGTACCTTCATAAGAGGACTTTCATAGATCAGCCTTTAGAAACATTAAGACAACCTTCATACCAAAAACATTAGGAGCTATAAATCGAGCTATAAACCTCAGTACATTCACTCCATAACAGTACCAAATTAAGTAGAGTGAACCAAAATGGTCTTTTTAAACTGTACTAAATAACCAAATAGTTCTATTTGCCACTGATGCGACTAATACAGTCACAGACGTAAGCAAGGCTAGAATAGTCAAAACTATATAGTACAGATTTGGATAATTAAAACTCAAAATATCAAATCGTTTTACCAAACTAAGTACACAAAAGTACTAGAATTGACGTCTAGGACACAAAAAGAACCTTATAGGACATAAGTTACCAAGGTACAAAAAGCGCTAGGATATACTCAAATTTGTGAAGCATATAGCAGTTCTCACTAGTGGTGGAGATGCACCAGGTATGAACGCAGCCATTCGCGCTGTGGTTCGTACTGCGATTTTTTATGATATGAAGGTCTCAGGTGTTTACCGAGGCTACCAAGGCATGATAGATGACGAAATCGAAGAACTTGGTGCCCGCGGTGTTGCTTATATTTTAGAGCGTGGCGGTACTGTTTTGCGTACAGCACGATGTATGCCATTTATGGAACCAGAAGGTCGCGCAATTGCTGCAGCTAACTTGAAAAAACGTGGCATCGAAGGCGTTGTAGTTATCGGTGGCGATGGCTCATTTCGTGGTGCACACCATTTGTGCAGTGAGCACGATATACCTGTTGTGGGTGTACCTGGCACGATCGATAACGACATTGCGGGTACCGATGTAACGATTGGTTTTAATACTGCTTTGAATATCGCATTAGATGCAATCGATAGACTCAGAGATACCGCAGCAAGTCACGATAGACTTTTTGTTGTAGAAGTTATGGGTCGAGCGTCTGGGCATATTGCACTAAATGTTGGCGTTGCTTCTGGTGCTGATGCAATTTTAATTCCTGAAGTACCTGTCAATACGCAGGAAACTATAGAAGCTATGAAAGCTGCGAGAGCTAGAGGTAAGGGCTCGAGCATTGTCATAGTTGCCGAAGGTGCTTTGCCTGATGGTGCTTTTGGACTTTCAAGAATTTTAGAAGAGCAAGGGCTAGAAGCCAAAACAACAATCCTTGGACACATACAACGTGGTGGTTCACCCGTAACCCGTGACCGTGTACTTGCATCCCGCTTAGGCTACCACGCAGTACGTGCGCTTAGAGATGGTAAGCGTGATGTTATGATAGGTGTCGATAAAAGAGGTACTTGTGCTGTGCCACTTAAAGATACTTGGGAAAGTACTAAGGCTGTTGATTTAGAGCTTTATCAGCT
>CALHRJ010000052.1 GCA_938038395.1 uncultured Deinococcales bacterium
CATCACCTGCTGCTGAGCAAGTAATTTCAACTCTTCAGCAATGGCTGTATTGAAAGTCGCTTCTTGACGCATGAGTTCATCTAGTCCTTCAGTTAGAACGCCCATCACTGCGCGTGTTGATACAGCTGTTCTTGCTCGGTCTTCTAATTGAGACGCACTGCCACCACCGATACCACCTATGGATGGACGTAAGACATTGGCTGCAGTATCACGAACACTTGAATCTTCAAGCATGCGTTGCGCTAAGTCTTCATTCATTTTGTGAGCGGCTTCAGCTTCTACTTGAACACCAATCATTCTAAGTTGCTCAGAGTAGTTAAGCTCACTAGCTGCCCGAATATTAGGGTTGCTGGTTTCAGCAACATCCATAAGCGTACCGCTAGATCCTAAGTTTTCTGGATTCTGTAATTGAGGTAGGGAAGAGGCAAGTCGTTCATTCTGCGCACTTGCTGCGTGAGATAAACGAAGACTATCGGTCACTGACCTCAATGCATCTTTGACCTCACGTGGTCCTTGACTTAACGCCGCATCTAAATCAGTAAAGAAATTATTGAACTCAGTTAGTCCGACTTCACTTGCCACAGTACTGAGTGCATCTTCAAACCAGAGCTTGAGCATGTCTTCACTAAAGCCAGCAAAGTCGGAGTGTATATCCTCTAGTATTCGTTCACCGTTTTGAACGTAGTAGGAGAGTTGGCATATCCATTCGTAACCAGCAATATTGCCAGCAACTTGACAGCCAGTGCCTATGAGGTCATTTAAACTTTGTGCCTTGACGTTCATCGGAAAGATGAATACTAATAGTAGAGATAAGAATATAATTCGCATAACTCTATGCTAAAACTAGTGAATAGATTTATTCAAACGTTAATCAATGAACTATCATTGAACCTAAATTTGAATTATAATAATCTCACTATGGAGAAGAATTTTAAATCGTGGTGTGTTGTAAAAGAACAGATTAATAATCGATAACGACCTGTTTTCAAAGAGCGTGAGATTTGGTGGTGTTATACGGGCGCGAATGTTGGTGTAGAGGTTGATGGGAAAGGTAGTCGATTTACCCGTCCAATTCTTGTGATTAGAAAATTCAACCGTAATAGCTTTTATGGTTTACCACTGAGTACTAAAATTCAAAAAGATAATGATTTTAACTACATTTTTGAATTTAATAATCGCTATCAATCCTTAAATCTCACGCAGATGCGCTTGATAGATTCAAAACGATTACAGCGGTCTATGGGAGAAGTCTCAGAAGAAAAATTCAAGACAATAAAAAAAGCCCTACTTGGGCTTTTTGAATAATCAGCCCCCTAAGGGGCTTCGCTGGCTTACGCCAAATGTAAGTTAAGTATACACGATTCTGTCTTTATGTCAAAGAAAATTCTAGGTGTAATTTTAAGCTTTAGCTAATCTTAAGCACAGTATCAACACCGTTTGGATAGGTTTTAGCTAAGTGGAGTATCGCCTCCAGCAAAGAATCATATCTTTCAATAACTTCTTCGCGAAGCGCCATATCATTGGCATTGGTTGTAAAGGCCCAGTATTCGAAGGGTGTAGGCTCAATTTTGATGATGCCACCTACTACAGAATCTTCTCTTCTAATCCAAGCCAAAGCTTCGTTGTATTTACCCTTAACAGAACTTAAGTCTTTAAAGGAAGACATGGCAGCAGGGGTCAGCCCTAGGATTTCTTGAATACTGTCATCCTCTCCAGGTAATCTCAAAAGATAATGATACGTCGTATTCTGTAAAATACCTTTTGCTTGTTCGCTCTTAAAATCCTCTAAGCTCTGGGTCACTGAATAAACTGCAGCATTGTAGCGTCTAAAACGGCGATAGAGTTCGACGACAAATTGTGCTGCTTCAGGTATTCGCAACATTGCCCAAGCCTCGTCAAAGACAACTATTTTCTTGCGCTTTTTATCCCGTTCAACACGTCGCCAAATAAGGTCTGTCATCAGAAGCATAGCTACACCCTGCAACGCAGGATACTTATCGAGACCCGATGATTCAAAATAAACGATAGGTGCTTCTACATCTATATTTGTCTCTCTATCAATCAACTGACCAAAGGGTGTATCGCCGCACCAAGTTTTAAGCCTAATAGCTAAGTTCTTAGCAAGCGAAAGTTCTTCACTACCCATTGGTGTACCGCTGACCTCTGTCATACTAGACAACCTCGTTACAAAGTCTGATAATCTCGGCTCAGTCTTTTGGTAAACAAGTTCTAACGCATTGGTGAGCAATGCATTTTCTAAAGCTTCTTGTGCTGTGAATTTTTCAGTCGGCAGCATCGCACGAAGTACAGCCAATAAGAAAGCTTTCTTTTGTTCATCTGGTAAATCTTGACCTTCTGGTAATTGAAAAGGATTGATAGAAACCGTACCAGCTTCAATAGGAATTGTTGTTCCACCATAAAGCTCTACTAGTGACGCATAACCATAACCCCTATCCACAATCATCACATCAGCATCTTCACGAAGAAGCTCCACTAACAGTGTTTGCGTAAAAAACGTTTTACCTGAGCCAGAACCCCCAACTACGATTGCATTCCAATTTGCATTAGCTGGATCAAAGGGGTCAATCGCCGTAAGGCTGTCAAATCTGTTTTGTAAGAGTAAGGTTGGTCGCTCACTACCAGTCCAAGGCACGTCATAAGGAAAGAAGCACATGGCAGTAGTATCAAAGGTCATCTGTAGTCGTTCATTGGATTGACCACTAAAAGGTGCCAGTTGCTTAAACTGTGTCCATAGTCCTTTACCTTCATGGACAGACCGCATCCCTGAAAGTTTTGAGAAAGCTTGTCTAGCTTTTGTGACAGAATCTCGTAGCTGCTCAGCGTTACGCTCCAGAATTATCATAGAAATACCAACATTGACGAGATGTGCATTTTGTTCTGATTGATACTCAAGTGCTTCTCTGTTTTCACGTGCACCAACGCCAACTGACGGACCTGTGTAATGTTCACTATCACTACTGGTGACAGCAGCACGAAGCTTGCGTTCTTGTGTCTCAAGTTTTCGAATGGTTGCTGCAAGTGGTTCGTGAATGAAATCGGCAACGAGGAAAAAGCTTCGTGGGAAGTTTAAAAGATGTCCTATTTCTCCAAGACTTACTTCACCTGTAGGTAAGTTTGCAGCAGAGACAACAGCAAGGTAAGTACTACCCAGTTTAAGTTGATTACTTTGACGTAAGACTTCACTTTCGCAAAGTTGGCTACGTAGCGTGTTCGGTGCCAAATGAGGATGTTTTTCTATAAAGAGTCGTTCAAGATGTAACTGTTGTTCTTCATAGGCTGGTGCACTCATTAGTTTGAGGTCTGGATTCATGTAACGCCACATGAGTTCAAACAGGTCTTGATTATTGAGTAGGCGTGCGCCTACTCCTGCAGTTTCTAACGCACCCAATAATTTATGCTTAGATTCACTGAGCTTCTTCAAGAAACTGTCTAACTCCGTTGGTGAAAAACTTTGACCCTTAAACTGTCTACCTGTAGACAGTGTTTGTGAAACAAAAAAACGATATTCTACGAGGCTTTGGCGCAGCCGTTTACTTTCTAAGAACTGGCGCTTTTCTCTATCAAAAGAATCAGCAGC
>CALHRJ010000053.1 GCA_938038395.1 uncultured Deinococcales bacterium
GATCGTCTTTGTAACAACACATAGCGGTCTTCTTTAACAATCCAAAGGTGAATACTACGGTGCCATAAACCTTCTTTATGGATGTTTAGTCGTGTGTTTTGTTCGCCAGTAGGTAGACCAGTGTCGTCGAGGATGTCAAGCAGCTCGAGCTGTTCTGTTGCTTTGCTGGCTTGTACTGTGTTGAGGCTTGCCTGAAGTGAGGCTAAGAGTTCTTCTGGACTTTCCTCAGGGCTTTTTTCGTTACTGCTTTCTTCGCTTAGTTTCTCATGAGCAGTAAGTGGCTCATGATCAGTAAGTACCTCATCAGCAGGTTCCACATCTAAATTATTTTCTTGAGTATTGTCTGTAGCTAAGTCAGCAAGTGTATTAGGTTTTAAAGTGCTATCGTTCATGTGTTCTAGTATACGCCGTTAAACCTGAAAATCTTTGCAATGTTGTTTTGACTTATACAGATGACATTTCACTTGATGGGTGTTATATTAAGAAATCTTAATCTTCAGCTAAGATATTTAGGGTGATCCATCATCTAAATGTTAAGATTTTCACGTACGATAACTTTTTAGGGCAATAATTGATGACGCAGTTAGCTAGTTATCAATTTTAATTTAATTGAATTTTGTCAAGACAGCTTTTGTTGACATTTGTGTTGTACTTATTAGGGAAGAAGATTTTTACGTAGTTTTTAGAACGATGATGTTGAAGAAAAATCACGAGTTAGGCGAATTTTGTTTAATTTGTAAAAAGTAACACTAGGAATAGTAACTGTTGGAGAGCGGTATTTGTTTAGAGAAGTTTTAGGAAGGAGGGGCTTAGTTCATGAGTTCCTTAGTAAAGCATTTGGGGTCAAAGCATTTCTATGCTTTGAAATATTTTAGACTTTGTAAGATTTTTTTAATAACGTTGATAGTCTTAGCTGGTTCGTTACTTTCGATGTCTTGGGCGCGCTCGAGCGTCAGTGGCGATTTGGGAATCACGATTTTTGGTTTGCCAGCTGGTGCACCTGCAGCTGTCGTAATTGTTCAGCTCAATGGTGACTTTTCTTTTGTCATTGAAGGTGGCGGTAGATTTACTGATCTTGCTATTGGCGAGTATGTTGTTGCAGCTGCGCCTGTAAACATTCGTGGTGTTGAGTATAACGTTGTACAACAAGCTGCCAGACGGATTACAGTTGGTGCAAATTCAGAGCAAGCTACTGAAATTATTTATCGACGTGCTGATTCGACCCTTCCAGTTGTAGGTCCAGTGCAGTTACCCACAACGCCAATTACCCCAGTTGTAACCTTACAACCCGATAACCCAGCGTTGACACCAATATCGATTTTGCCATTTCCAGAGCAACCGCTGCTACCACCAACAACACCTGTAGGTCAGCAACCCGTGCAACAGCCAGTTCAGCCACAAATTCCTACGTCACCAGTTATTCCTGTAACGAACCCAACAGTTACAGGCAGTGCTGTTGTTTCCTTAGGACAAGGTGCGAACTCTCTAGAGGGCATGGTGTTCCATGACCAAAACAACAACGGTATTAATGACAGAAACGAAAACCCAATTGCGGGTATGCAGGTCTTTCTTGACTTAAACCAAAATAGAGTACGCGATGGCAGTGAACCTTTAGCACTTACTGACCAAGCAGGGTTTTACCGCTTCGAAGGTTTGGCTAATCAACGCTATCGTGTTATGCAAAGTTTGCCATTCAGTTGGTCAAATACTGTTGCTGCACAGCAAAGTGTGGGTATTACTGCTAGTGGACAACGTCCGCCTGAAGTTGTGGGTGGAAGTTTTGCAACTTTTGAAGACTACCCGTACATCGCTGCTTTAGCCTTAAGAAATGATGTCAATACTTCTAGAGGTAAGTTTATTCAAGGTCAGACTTGGTGTGGTGGATCTCTGATTGCAGGCAATTGGGTTATGACTGCAGCGCATTGTGTCTATAACACGTCTGATCCAAATGTTACGACACCTTTTGATTTTCCACTTACGAACCAAAACTTGAGCATTTTTATAGGTGGCAATCAAATCCGTGATGTAACTGTCGATGTTAGCAAAATGATCGATGTTGTGAATGTGATTGTACACCCGCAATATGATCCTTTTAGTTTGAACAATGATATTGCTCTTTTACAACTTGCACGTCCTGTTTACTACTCAAGAGCATTGCTACCAGACCCAGGAGTTGAAGGACAGGTTTACAGAACCAATACGCTTGCAACTGTATTAGGGTGGGGCGATACCGTTCAAAATGATGGTAGTCCTTTTGGACCTGAGCCAAGACCTTCTGAGTTCTTGCAAAAAGCGCAAGTACCTATTTGGGAACAACGTGATTGTGTTGTGGCTTATCCAGGTTTAATTACTGCTCAAAAGGTTTGTGCTGGCTATGTTCAAGGTGGCATTGATGCCTGCCAAGGTGATAGTGGTGGACCACTTGTTGTACCTAATCAGAATAGCTGGTACCAAGTTGGGGTTGTGAGTACGGGGTTTGGTTGTGCCCAGCCAAACAATCCTGGAATTTATACCAGAGTGTCTGAATACATTGATTGGATTTTTCAGAATGCAGGCCCCGAAGTTTCGCAGCAAGTTGACGTAGATTTTACGCGCTCGAGCGGCGCTGCCAGAGTTGACTTCGGTAACTTTAGATAAACTAGTTCTATAACGAAACTTTAAACGTCTTGGCTAGTTTTAGCCAAGGCGTTTTTTGTGCTATCGGAAGCATGTTGCCTTAAGGCAACAGCAACAAAAACTCTTTTAAAGCACTAACAATTTGATGCTCAGCTTCGTGCCGACTCATCGTCGGGATTCCATCATTTTTCTGTGGTCCATAGCGTCCAAAAAAGCTATGAACTGCACCTTGAATAACAACCAGTTCACTTGAAGCTGGTAAACGCTGCATACCTTCTTGAACTTCGGCTAAGGTTGCTAACCCATCATATTCAGCAGCTTGAACTTGTATTGGTATAGTTAGGTTAGATAAATCATCGGAACCAGCACTAAATGCACCCATTAATACCAGTGCATCTAACTTGTCTGAGTTGTTCATTGCATACCGTGCAGCCATTGCGCCACCCAAAGAATGACCACCAAGGATGACTTTGTCATAGTCTTCCATAAGGTCTGTAAATTTATTAGCTCGGTTTGGACCTGTAATCGCTAAATCAAATGGAAAGACTGGAATGATCGTACGAACACCTTCTTCAGCTAAAGCCGTACCCAACCATTCGTAGGCTTGAGGTCTGACTAAACCCCCTGGATAAAATATAAAAAGTTTGTCTGCATCGATACTTTTTGGCGTTATATCAATATAATTACTGTTGTCTGTTTTTAAAGTTGAGTCTGATAGTACCGTAGTGCCAAAAACAACAGCATCTTGTGCAGGTATGACTGCTGGACGTTTTAATATAGGAAAGATAAGACCAATACCAAAGGCTAAGGCGATAAGTCCTAACATCAGTAAAGTTTGAGCGAATTTTTTCATCAACTTTGCTTCCTTAATATGACTTGTATTGCTGTTGCCGTTGCGTGAACTGTACTCTCCAACCCAGCTTCAGTTTTAACTTCACTGCTTACTGTGGCTGATAGATGGAGTTCTTTTTCGGTTTTACTATCCAACTGAGCGTGAACCAAAATACTATCTAAGGTTTTTGGAATAGGACGCTTGTAATTAAGTGTCATGGTCTTGGTAACGCTTGGTGGTGCAAGCATAAAACTAAGTGGCCCAAGCGCATTGTCTATAGCAGCTGCAATCATGCCACCTTGCATGTAACCCATCGGGTTTTCGAATTTTTCTAAAATAGGGAAACGAATTACCATCGAATTGCTGTCAAAATCAATGTCTATAAATTCACCTTGCATATGCGTAAAGATAGGTGGCGGTACTGTCATACCCGTACCTTCAAGCATCTTTGACATTTGTGCAAAAAGCATCTGCATTCTTTCAGGTGAAAGTTTTTCTGGTGATTCGCTAATTGAGTCTGCGTTCGACATAGGTCGTTCTCCTAATGCGGTTATAACAGTTATTGCGATTTGATAAATTCACAGGATGTGTGAATATCACTTAGATGGTATTCAATAATTCATTCAATTTAGTATCAGCTTTAGGTCTAGCACCTAAGTGTTCAATAACCCAACCAGATATCTGACTAGCAAACGTAGCTGCATCTTTAGCTGAACTACCTCTTAAATATTTAGCCAAGAAAGATCCTGCAAATGAATCCCCTGCACCTGTTGCATCTATCAAATGATTATCAGATGCAGGTATATGTATACCGTCACTTAATGCACCTTTGCCACCGTGTTTGTACAAAAATGCACCTTTGGCGTCCAATTTAAGTACAATCAAAGCTGTTGGATAAAGTTCACTGAGTTTTTCTGCAATCTTTTTGGGTTCGTTTTCTTCGCTAATAGCTTGACCTTCTTGATAATTTGGAAAGAAAATATCGATATCTAAATCTTTGGTAGATTCTATAAAACGTTGTATACCCATTTCACCAATGAGTTGAAAAGACGCAGGGTCTAGTGAAAGCGTTGCACCATGTTGTTTGGCGTAGTGTGCTGCTTCTTGAAGTGCTGAACGAGGTGGATCAGTAAAGAATGACCACGCGGTTAGGTGTAAGTGTTCAGTTTGGCGCAAAATAGCCCTTGGTAGTTCCGAAGCTAGTAAATAAAAGTCTGCACCCTGACCAGAGACCATCGAGCGTTCGCCTTTGTGGTCAATCCAAACAGCAACAGAAGCGGTAAGGTGAGAATCTGTTTCTATGAAAAAAGAGCGAACACCTTCGCTTTGTAGGTCTTCTTTAGCAAGATCGCCTAGTCTATCTCTACCAATTTTGCCGATGAAATTCGTTTCTAAACCACAGCGAGCTGCCCAAACTGATACATTCGCAGCGCTTCCACCAGGCGCTAAAACAACATCCCCAAAAGTATCGCCACCTGTAAGCAGTTCACTATTGGTACGAATCATAACGTCCCATGCAAAATCACCAATGACACTTAAAGGTGTAGCTGACAGGGAAATACGGTCGTTCTGAATGTTTTTTTCGTTCATTGGGAAGTAGCTTAGCATACAGACTTTATGGCTGTCTGTAGCATATCTGTTATGTAATAAACAAGTATTTATAGGTTTTGAGTAGGTTATTTAGTGCCAGTTGCAAGTTTCTTTTTGGTTTCACGTACTGCTATTGCTGGTAAGCTTTTTTCATTTGCGGAAAGATAGCTTGCAACTGCTTTTTTGTGATGTTTAATCATCGTTCTGAGTGACCACGAAACAGCTTTGGTAATCATAATGTCTTTTTCGTGCTTTAGTAAATCTATAGTTTTGAGGTTGAAGTTTTGTAAGCGAATATCAGCACTTGTTCGGAATGATTTTAGCAGGAGGACAAGGCTAGCGCGTCTTTTACTAATGTTATCGCTTTTTGAAAAACCACGTAACAATGGTTCCCAACTTGACCAGTTCCCTAATACTTCTTTTTCAGTAAATATAGATTGGCAAAGGTTATCGATTTCTGCCCAGCCTGAGAGGTGCTCGAGCCAACCCTCCAACTTCCCTAAATCCAAATTTTTCCTATGTCCCTCATAAACATTTAAAAGCAAAGACCCCAAAATCTTTTCATCATAAACATCACTAGCATAAAGCGCATCAAGCAAAGCTATAAATTCGTCATAAGCAAGTTCTTTATGCGCTGCATGAAACTCTTTCGCGACACCACGCAGAACAGCCATAGTAAGACCATAATGCTGATTTTTTGTACCCAAATAGTTTTCACCCTGTTTTTTAGGTTCCGTAGCTACAGCTTTTTTGAGAGCCTTTTTTAGAAAATTTAGATGGTTCATATGTTGTTTACCCCCTCAAATACTATTGCTATGAATCTTGGTAAAGATACCTACATTTTACAAAAAATAATAACTGTGTGTATGATAACTACTCTAAACCTAAGTTATGGCACAAAAACAGAGAAAGCGAAAACTCACAGCATTACAAAGCTACTACCTCATCCGAATTATTCACGGTTTGATGTTTACACTCATGGCAACTGTAAGTGCAGTTTACCGTGTAGATGTTGTGAACCTAAATGCGCTCCAACTTGTTCTAGTTGGCACGACTTTGGAACTGGCCTTTTTTGTAGCAGAAGTACCAACAGGTGTTGTTGCTGATGTCTTTAGCCGAAAGCTGTCTGTTATCATCGGCTACTTTGTTGTTGGTTTAGGCTTTGTGGTTGAAGGTCTGTTCCCTGTTTTTGCTATGGTTTTGGTTGCCCAAGTCGTTTGGGGTGTGGGCTATACCTTTATCAGTGGTGCTGAATCTGCATGGTTAGCAGATGAAATTGGCGAAGAAACGCTAGCAAAAACTCAAATTCGTGGTGCTCAAATTACAAGTGGCACAGCCATCTTGGGTATTTTATTGGCAATGTCAATAGGCAGCTATAATCTTGGTTTAGCTTTTGTAGTTTCAGGTTTAGGCTTTTGTTTACTGGCTATTTTACTGCATCTTTTCATGCCAGAAGAAGGCTTTACACAGACATCTCTTGAAGACCGAGACAATTGGACACACCTCTTTAGCACCTTTAAAGAAGGTCTGCACTTTGTCAGAAAAAACAGAATGATTCAACTCATTTTTTGGATTGAAGTTTGTGTTGGTTTAGCCAGTGAAGGTATAGATAGACTTCAAGTTGCCCATCTTTTAGAAAGCTTTACCCTTCCCGCAGTCAATATCGATCCGATTGTTTGGGTATCCATACTTGCAATTATCTTGATGACTTTAAATATCATCTTTGGAGAAATCTTAAGACGACAAGTAGATGAATCAAATGTAGAGCAGATTCTTAAATTATTTAGAGCTGTTTTTATTGCTTTTATTGTTGCGGTTACACTCTTTGCCTTTTCAATAGACTTTAAGACAGGTGCTATTACGATGGTGATGATGCAACTGTTTAGGCGTTTAGCATTCCCAATCTATGATGCATGGGTCAATAAACAAATTGATTCAAATCTCAAAGCAACTGTACTATCCATGTGGGGACAAACCAATGCCATCGGACAGATGATTGGTGGACCCTTTGTTGGCATTATGGCTACGATTGTTAGTTATAAACTTGGTTTTGTAGTTGTTGCGCTGTTTTTATTGCCGATACCTTTTTTGATTTCACTGGGATTACGTTGGCATAAAACAGGTGACGCTCGAGCTTAGGAAGGACTTCTATATACCATGAACAGGTCCCTAAGTCGAAGATTTCAAATCCGCCAAAAAGTTATCTTAAGCAATAGCATATCAGGAATAATCCATAACAACTATGTTATCTAAAGACCTTCTTATCGAAGACTAGTAGTTCGTCGTGTGAAGCTTTTGAAACTATAGATAATAGCTCGAGCTATTACCACCATACCCAACCTGTACTTGCACTTAGCTTGTGACAGGCATAACGTTTTTACTCAAGTGATTGACGTATACTCTGCTTTAGTAAGTGACTGAGCTACGCATAAGGTAACTCAATCTCGTTCAATAACGACGTTGTAATAAGCCTTGCGTTCCTCTAGTGCAGCAGTGTTAAGGATAAGTCCGTTTTCACCGTGCCAAAGGTCTAAGTCTTTAGCATCTCTTCGCCAAAGCTCTGTCGTGGATAAAACGTTCTGCTCTACAACTTCTGTTTGAGCAAATACTACGCTTTTACTGTTATCGTCTAACGCTTCTTTTTTATTTGTACTTTGATTGCCCCGCATGAGCGAACTATATCAGGGATAAAATCACGTAGCTCATACAAAAAGATAAAGTATTTTTAATACTAGTATTTATGATTACCAGTTAATAATAATTCATGAAGGAAAGTTTATGAGCACCTCAGAAAAATTCCCACAGATTTCCCCGCAGTTTTTCTCGCAGCCATTGCTAGAAACTATAGCTAATGATTTCGCAACACCTACCTATGTCTATGCACTAGATGCTTTAAAAAATAACCTTGCTGGACTTAGGCGACACTTTCCAAAAGCAGATTTGCATTATGCACTTAAAGCCAATCCAAGCGGTGCTTTAATCAAAGAGATGGCTGCTTTAAACATCGGGGCAGAGGTTATTACGCTTGGCGAACTACAACGTGCTGTTCATGCAGGTATTCCCAGATTGATTCTAGGTGGTCCAGCACAAAGCCCTCAGCTTATACAAGCTGCGTTAGCGAATGGTGTCAGACAAGTTAGCTTGGACAGCTTGTCGCAACTAGCAAGCTGGCAGGATGTTGCATGGCCTGAGGATTTAAGCTTTTTTCTACGTGTGAATCCTGCGCTTGATCCACAGACACACGCTCACTTAGCAACAGGCGCAGTTACCTCTAAATTTGGCATGACGTCTAGCGAAGCTGCGGAAGCTGCTGAACAAATTCTGAAACAAGGTGCTACGCATTTAGCAGGTTTTCACATACACGCAGGCTCGCAGATCCATGCGCTAGATGTGTATGACGATATTTTTAAATGCCTAAGACCACTCTATGAGCGCTTTGCATCTCAAGGGGCTAAGGCACTAAATCTTGGTGGTGGATTTATCGTTTCTGGTGATGGCTCAAAACACTTTGATTTTGATGGTTTACGACAAAAAATTGAACCTTTTGTCGAGGAGTTTGGTTTAGCATTAACTTTAGAACCTGGTAGGTACCTCACTGCAAATGCTGGTGTTCTCTTAACGCAGGTGCTACATATCAAAGACCACCGAAGTGTCGATGGAAGACTGCATGTAATTTGTGATGCTGGTATGGCTGATCTAATTCGTCCTGCACTTTACAGCGCTGAGCATCCTATGTACGTTTTAGGTAGGCAAGATGCTGAGCAAACTATTTTAGGAGATGTTGATGGTCCTCTTTGCGAAAATGCGGATAGGCTAATGCAACAAAAACAACTCCCAGAAATTGTCCAAGGCGATATTTTGGTTGTTGAACAAGCAGGTGCCTATGGCTTAACAATGGCATCAAACTATGCTTCTAGTTTTCGTCCTGCTGAAGTTTTGATAAAAGACGGTGATGTTAGATTGATTCGTAAACGAGAAACTTTTGAAGATTTAGTGGCTTTGGAACTATAATCTAAGTACTCCCTACAGAAAGTAGTGCTAATGGCTAAAGATTTTGCTTCAATTCTAAAACCCTACTTGAGTGGGTTTTCTGGCAATGTTGCAGTTGCTTATTATGATTTACAAAGTGGGGAACAGTATCAGCATTTTGCTAATACTGTTATGTCTTCTGCAAGTATTATCAAGTTACCTATTTTGATTACTGCCTTGCAGCAGGTGGAAAGTGGCGTATTAGATTTAGATAAACGTTATGTAGTATCAAGTGAGGAACAAGTAGATGGTGCGGGGATTTTGTATAGGCTGGGGGGTGGGCTCGAGCCCACCCTGAAAGACCTACTGACCCTAATGATTATAATCAGCGATAATACCGCAACCAATATGCTCATTGATATTGTCGGTATAGATAACATAAACGGCTTTTGCGAAACACAGAGCTTAGGCGGTACAGTGTTAGCTGGCAAATTACAGTTGGCTGAAGAAAAGCGTAGTCTCAGGCAAAAACAAGGTGGACGTAATTTAACCTCAGCCAATGATGTTTTAGCTTTACTGAAAAACCTTGTTGAAGGAAAATTGCTTAATGAGGCTATGACCACATTGACATTAGATACGCTAAAAGCTCAAAAATTCACTGAAGCACTAGCTCGCTATCTACCAACTGATTCTGAACTTCATAGCAATAACGTTACTGTGGCTTCAAAAAGCGGTTGCATCCGTGGTGTTTGGCACGATGCTGGAATTGTATTTAAGGATGAAGCAGCGCAGTATGTATTAGTAGTTATGACAACTGATTCTGAGGATAAAGGCTACACCTATGAGCAAGAAGGTATGATGCTAATTGCTAATGTATCTCGTGAATTATTTAAGTTGCATCAACAAAAAAGTTGATTTAAGTGACTGGGTTTACTAGCGTATCTGTTCCTAATTCAATCGAAGATGTCAGTAAAGAATGGCTTAGTAAAGCTTTAGCAACTACATCTGATATTAGATCTATAGAATATGAACGTATTGGAGAAGATTACGGTTTTGCAAGTAAGTTATATCGAATTACATTAAGCCCAAAAGAAAAACTACAAACAGTAGTACTTAAACTTTGGGATACAAGTAG
>CALHRJ010000054.1 GCA_938038395.1 uncultured Deinococcales bacterium
CCGGCAAAATTGAACAGGTCATAGATGTTGATTTACCTTATCCGAGAAATGCAGAAGTTAGAGAATCTAAAGCATTTTTTGATATTGCCAGTAAAGTCCGTGAAGCTTTGAGAGATGTACATTAACCATCATTATGAATAAACGCTTGCCTGTTGTTATTGTACTGCTTGCAATCATAGCTTTGGGCTATCCAATCGCTTTGCTTTTTGGATTACCACTCGCTAAGCGAGATAGAGAAGACTTACGTAAATGGGAAAAAGCACAAATTAGTAGTGAGGCCTTGCAAAGTTTAAACTTTGTAACTGCTTCTGGTGTGAATGCTCCAGATGGCCTTCAGGCTATTCAGCTTCCTTTTAGTTCATCTAGCGATTCAAAGATATTAGTTAAAGATGGTGTGCCTTTAGGTTGGGAGTATGATTCCAAGACTGGTGTGGCGATTGTTCCTGATGATGCTGTTGGTAGTTTGGTGGAGTTTGCCCCACCACTTGAGAGGGTGAGTGAGGTTTTGTTTAGGCTCGAGCCCACCTCTATATCTCCAACCACTCCTCCCACACTCTACTTAAACAACACCCTTCTTAAAGAAGGCAGTACAGCAGCAATAGAAGTCCCCGATGGACAACGCACCACTTTTACTTTTCCTGTAGCTAATGGAATCATTCTTTTAGATAATCAACTACTCGAAGACAACATAGATTATGAAATCCAAGAATCAAACGTGGTGCTTAAAGAAGCTCCCAGCTTCCGTACAAACTTAAGACGCATAACAGCAGACTATACTCTCTTAGATGCCGAAGCAGGCTTAATAGCCTTCAATACTGAACCACCAAGCATCCCCCAAGCTTTAACTAGCAGTGTTACCTTAGCAGAACAAATAGTCGGTGAAACAAACGGTCAAAATACTGACTTCCAGTTTGCAAATTCAAAAGTTGTAGAAAACGATAAAACCAGACAGCTCTACATCAATGACAAGCTACTAACTGACACCTCAGAACGTCCAAAAGAGCGTGTCAATGGCGAAACTACAGTTTTTAATTTTGAAAGTTCTGTTGGGCTAATCACACTAGATGATGTGCTTTTAGAAGAAGGAAAAGACTACAGTCGGAACGAAAACAGCATCACATTCGATGCACCCCCCACTCGCAATGCTAAACTCAGACAATACAAAAATTTTGTTCTCTCTGACCCCTTAGCAGGTACTGTAAAAATGGCTGTGCCTCCCCCAATAGGTTCACAACTTTGGACACCGAACTATAGTATTTATGATAAGCCAAGTTGTGGCAGCACACTGATGCAATGCTTTTATGCACTACCCCAACACCCTGTGCCTTTCCCACACTGGATAGTTCAACGCATCGTGCCATTTATGCAGAAGTATCCATTGCTAGATGAACGACATGTCCTAAGAGCAACCGCTTACACCACTTTGGGTACACTTGCTTCACTTATCCTTGGTGGTATTATAGGCATCATACTAGCAGTGCTCTTTGTACTGCTCCGTCCTTTAGAACGTGCTTTGTTACCTTGGGTGATTGCCTCACAAACTGTACCTATCATTGCTTTAGTTCCTGTATTACTTTTGGTGCTTGGCAATCTGGGCATAACCATTCAAACAAGTTTGATTCCTACAGCCTTAATCGGTGCATACATCACCTTTTTTCCTGTAGTTGTAGGTACTGTTAAAGGCTTGCGCTCAATTGACCCATTACAACTTGACCTTATGAAATCCTACGCAGCCACACCCTATCAGGTATTTACAAAACTGCGTTTTCCTGCTGCTGTACCTTTCTTTTTTACTAGCTTAAAGCTTGGCACTGCAGCTGCGCTTGTAGGTGCGCTGGTTGCTGAAACTGAATCAAATAATAGTAAAGGTTTAGGCTTTCAGATTTTGGGGCAGGTGCAGTCTGGCAATGTTGCTGATGTTTGGATTTTGTTACTGATTTCAGCATTCTTAGGGATTGCTTTGGTTGGGTTTATTGGGTTGTTGCAGAGGTTGATTGCGCCTTGGGAAAGGTAAACTAAATACTCTTGTACCAGTCTAAGAGTTCGCGCTCGAGCCTTCTACCAATCACACGCTCTTCACTATACAAATTACGCCTTTCCTCAACATCATCTCTAAGATTATAAAGTTCTTTACGACTACCATCTGGACTGGTCATATACTTCCAATCTCCTGAGCGCAGTAAGAGTGGTGGTGAACGATCAATCTCATCACCATAGGTTGGAAACCGGTGTTCCCAAAAAATATTTTTATTCCGTTGACGCTCTGCACCTAAAATCACATCGCTCATATCTTCACCATCTAAGTCCATGTCAGTTGGTAAATTGATACCAGCTAGCTTAGAAAGTGTCGGCACAAAATCTATGGCCGTCATAGTAGTATCTTTATTAGCTTCACCAGCTTTAACAACACCTGGCCAACGGGCTACTAAAGGTGTGCGTATACCACCTTCGTATAAACTGCGTTTGCGCCCTCGGTATTGACCTGCAAAACCCATCGCACCCTTTCTAGCATGACCAACAGCGTAATCTTCTGGTCCATTGTCGCTAGAAAATACGATTAAGGTATCGTTGCTTAGATTTGCTGCATCCAAATAATCCAACAACCTACCAATTGCTAAATCTAATCCTGTTACTGCTGCACAATAAGTCTGCATTTGCGATTGTAGGTTTGGTGCATTGCGCATGTAAGTCGCCATACGCTCAGGGAAGTCATCAGGGTTGACCTGTAAATCAGCATAAACCTCTCGGTCAGAAGGACGTAATTGATAAGGCGCATGAGGAACGTAAGTCCACAAGTTTGCAAAAAAAGGTGTTCGTTTACCTTCTTTTTCTGAGGCTGTAACTGTGTCAGAAATAAAACGAATGGTTTCTCTGGCAAATAAATCACTTGACCTTGCCCAGAAGAGCGTCATTTGACTTACATCCCACCCAAACTTATTTGAAATAACCGTACGCTCGTCATCAAAACCATAGTCTAGCGGTGATGCTGCATTAAGATCATCTGCACTTAAGTGCCATTTGCCAAACTGCCCTGTTTTGTAGCCTGCTGACTGAAATATGTCTGCAAGGGTGGGTATTGTTGGCTCGAGCGAATCTGACATACAACGAGATTTATTTTCGTCTGCCTTGTTAGAAAAGTGCCAATGCACATTAGCCTTGTTCGGATAGCGCCCTGTCATCACTGCAGCTCTACTAGGTGAGCAAATTGCACTATTGACATAGAACTGTTGAAACCAAGTACCTTCAGTTGTCAATCTATCAATATTGGGTGTTTTTAAATATGGATGTCCAAAACTCGCAGCATCGCCCCACCCCTGATCATCAGTAAAGATAAAAATAACATTAGGTGCATTTTCAACCTCTTGGGCAAGTGGTTGAGCATAACGACTTGGCATGCGATTAATTTTGCAAGTACCAAGTGGTGATTCATTAATATTACAACTATTTAAAGCAAGTGCTGCCGTACCTAAACCAAGACCTTGTAAAAAACGCCTCCGTGAATACGTGGAAGAG
>CALHRJ010000055.1 GCA_938038395.1 uncultured Deinococcales bacterium
ATAGCAAAAAACTACCAATTGCCTAATCCTTTGAACTGTAGTCTCAACTTTAACTAGACGGTTAATTTTTAGATTATTTTGTTCTTATCAATATAAGAAACTAATAACTTGCATCGGGACTCTAACAAACCAGCACTACAAATTATATGAATCACACCTTTAACTTAAGAATAGGTTTTACACATAATAATGCACCTTTACTTCTTTAATAGTTTGATAACGGCAATATAGCAAATATATCTACAAAATTTAATGTTCTAAAGTTTAGCGATATAAGTAGGTGTGGAAAATTACGTTACTTTATTTGACTAGACCCTAATCCTCTACAGGACGTCATTTTAAACTTTAGAAATTGTCTTTTAAAAGACGTCAATTAGACTCATTTTCAGTATCCTATAAAAATGCCCTGATATAAATTTATCAGGGCATACAACAAGCTGTAATATGTAGCTTTTAAGTACCATTGCTTTTAATTAACAGTCAAAACACAATCATCTACAAATATATCCGCATTGTTCAAATACATATCTGCAACAACAAATTCAGTGCCACTTGGAGCAACTTGGCTAATTGTGTAAGTCTGTACAGACCCACTTACAATCGGCTCAGACACTGACCCAATAGATACACGATCACTATTTTCAAAATACATACTAAGTTCAGCGTAACCTGTAGTAAAGTTAATTGCTTTACAGCTTAACGTATAGGTCTTAGCAGCTTCAGCAGCTTGCCCCTGACTGATACAAGCATCACCACCGTAGTTAAACAATTCCATAGACGCATTTGTGATTGCATAGGTACTTTCTATAATCGCAGTGCCCGCACAATAACTTGCATTCCAAGCAGTCAAGCCATTTTCAAAATCACCATTGCTAAGTAGGTTTCCAGCTGGACTTGGGGTCGGTGCAGGTGTTGGAGGTGTTGGAGGTGTTCCACCATCTGCAATCAAACTACAACTATCAATACTCATGTCACCATTAAATATATAGGCTGCAACCAAAATAGTCTCTGTACCTGCTGGTGCATTTAAGGTCAAAGCCTTAGAAGCAAAAGAATCATTCGCAACAGTTAAGCTATCACTAGCCAGAAGTGTTCCACCGCTACCTTCGATATACATACTCAATTCACTGTAACCGCTGTTTGCATTTTTAGCACTACAGCTAAAGGTATAGGGAACTGATTCAGCAGCATCGACAACTTGTCCGATACAAGCTTCACCACCTGTAAGACGTAACTCACTTTGTTCGTTTACAAAAACACTTCCCACACCACAGCTACCAACAATCCAAGAACTTAAGTCATTTTGAAAACTTGCATTGCTCAATATATTTGAACCTGAAGGATTTGGGTTCGGTGTAGGTGTAGGATTCGGATTTGGTGGAGTCACATCAGGGCAACGTTGTGCTGTAGTTACGTCTCCTCGCAAGAGTAAATCGCTTAGCATAAAACTTAGTCCAACAGTTTCATCTGTCTGTGGGCAAAAGTCTTCTACACTCTTACCATTTTCAATATACTCGACCCAAAAGACTGCTTTACCAGCAGGAATAAATGTATCCTGATAATACTGACATTCACTAATACCATTTGGATCACCTGTATACGGTGTGATTGTGCAAGACTCATTTAGTGCCCAATCATAGTAATCAACTAAGTCAGCAGCCTGCTCAACATCACTTTTTAGACCAATAGATAAGCCACGTTCGTGGGCAATATTTGAAAGATAGATATTATAGTCAAGTTGGTCTTGGTAAGAGATTTCGAATTCACGAGGTTGTCCATTATTTAGGTTGATATTTGGGTTCCACGCATCAAGGTTATCTGGTTCAATTGCATCACAACCACGTCTAGCAGCTTCATCAAAACGATCTTCCATAATTTGACGTAATTGCCAACCATCAGCAGGATTATCCAGTTTTGAAGGTGGACGAATATCTAACCAGCGCTCACCGTCCCAGTTGTCGTAGTTTCCTAAAATGACACTGTCAGGAAATTGTCCAGCATCATCTCGCCAGACTTCCCAAGCACCAACATTGATGTAACAAATAACCTTAATGCCTTTATTCTTTAGGAAAGTAATATCAGCAGGGTCATTGTCAAACACATCGATACTATAGATTTTTATGTTGTCATCGAACTGATCGCTTTGACTTACAGGCCACCCAATTTGATAGTGCCACGGTTCGCCAACTGCAGGTTGCCAAAACTCTGTTGCTTGTTGTTTTAGTTCTTGTCTGTAATCACTTACAGACTGGTCTGAATTTACTGGTTGCTTCGATAAGTCTGTAGTTGTGGAACATGCAGCAAGACCTAATACTAATAGTCCTAGCATGGCAATTCGATAAAGTTTCATATGTAGATTTTCTCCCCCAATTAAGAACGCAATACCCAAGCTATTATGCTAATCAAATTTAGCAAGTGGATGAATTTACCCAGATATAAGTTTTGTTTTGCAATCAACCCGTTTTCACAGCTGACTTTAGTCTTGAAACTTTAGCAAGCAACGATCGTCTGAAGCATGAATATAATCTTTATGTAACAACCACAATCTACAAACAAAAATGCTCTAAAACTCAGTTAATCATTGAATAATGGTCAAATAGCATAGTGACCATCTTTAGATAAGGCTCTAAAATTTTTCGTGACCTTTAGGAAGTTGCGACATTGGCTCTTTCAAGACAGCATTTAGATACACTAGACTGAGCTTAATTCTTCAAAAAGTGCTAAAGAACATCAATTAACCTGGTGTTATTAAAAAAAGAAGATTGAAATTTTAATAAGGCTTTTAATATCATCTGCCTCGTGTTATTAAATAATCCCATACTACGAAAGAGACTATTGAAGAGTTTTGAAACATGGCATTTATGAAACAACTTCAAGGTCTTTTATTATTTATTCCAGGAACAATCTGGGGCGTGTCTTACATAGTTGTTGAGTTATTGCTGCCTATTCTGCCACCTTTTACACTCACCCTTTACCGCACTATCATTTCAACGATTATGCTCTATGCCATGTTACGTATGGTTGGCGGGAGTCTGCCTAAAACAATCAAAGGTTGGGGACCTTTTGTATTGCTTTCATTACTAAATCAATCAACACCCTTTGCGCTTAGCACTTGGGGGCAGCTCGAGCTCGAAGGTGGCCTAACCGCAATTTTGCAATCAACGGCACCTCTCTTTACAGTCCTGCTTGCAGCTTGGCTTACTACAGATGACAAACTCACAGCCTCAAAACTTTGTGGTGTGCTAGTTGGCTTAGTGGGTGTGATTGTGCTGATTGGTCCAAGTGTGCTCCTTGGCTTAACAGATAATCTTCTGTCGCAGCTTGCTGTTATTTCTGCGGCCATTCTCTATGGCTTTGGTGCCATTTACTTAAGGCATGTTTTTAAAACACAGCCCACGCACTTTACGCCTTGGCAACTGCGTTTAAGGATTGTGACAGCCCAATTTATTGCTGCTGCTGTTACCCTTGTGCCTTTTAGCTTGTGGTTTGACTCACCTTGGCAACTTACCGTAACGCCCACAGCATTTGTTTACCTACTCTTTTTAGGTATTGGCATGACCTTACTGGCAACTTTTTTGTACTACTACTTAGTCGAAACCTTAGGTGCTACCAGAGCTTCAGCAACAATGTATCTAATTCCTATCGCTGGTGTCTTGGCTGGTGTGGTTGTTTTAGGCGAAGCACTAACAGCAAATATCATTGCTGCGCTCGTACTGATACTCATAGGTGTCGTGCTAGTAAATCATAAACCTAAAACTCCCGTGCTCAAAGAAAGTTACCCCAGTGTCTAATTCAGTGCCTAATCCTAAACTTCTAATCATTGGTACGGTTTGGCCTGAG
>CALHRJ010000056.1 GCA_938038395.1 uncultured Deinococcales bacterium
ACCGCACAGAGAGCAGCAGCTTCACTTTCTAGCGCACGTCTGAGTTCTAAGAATTGTAGGAGTGTTTTGAGTTCAGTTTCAACTTTCATGACAATGTGCATGTCATTGGGTGAAATATTAGATTTTAAATAAGTACCACTACCCGTTTTTGCCTCAACTATACCCAAGGCACTTAAGTGTTTTAAGCCTTCACGCAAAATTTGACGGCTCACACCTAAATCAGCAGCCAGTTCTCTTTCCGAAGGAAGTCGCTTGCCAACAAGCAAGTTACTTTCTGAGATATAAGTTATCAAATTTTCGACAACTGCATCTGCTCTGGATTGCGTTATGACTGGTGCTAAAGTGGCCAAGAATCTCTCCTGTATTTCTAAATATAGAACAGTAGAAAGAGCTTATGAAAACCTTAAAGATAAGGACGGAAAACGTTAAAAACTCATTGGGAACTTGGTAAATATTTGGCGTGAATTGGTAATGCTGTCTGACCAATTATATGTAGTAAAGGCAGAAGATGTCAAGCTTTGTGTAACATTTTGGTTAAGGCGCCACATAATATATCTAAATCTTCTTGACTGTTATAGGCTTGTACAGAAATCCGAATAAAGGGTTTGCCTTGGTGTTCGGTTAAAGGTGCTTCGACTTTATAAGTATCGTAAAGTTCAGTTTTAAATTCCTCCATGTTGCCAATGGATTCAGGCAAAGCAGCGACTGCCAGTTGATGGTAAAGATTGCTATCTGTTGGATAAATTGTAGCTAAGCCTGTTATGGATTCTAGTCGCTCTAGTGTTGCTTTTAAGAGCTTATGACAATCATTTCGAACACTAGACCAATTGTGCTCTTTTTGGAATTCAATTGCTGCTGGAACTGATAGGTAAGCCGCAGGGTCATTGGTGCCTAACCAATCGTAATAGTCGAGGTAAGTTGAGCCAGCGCTGTGCTCAGCTGGGCGGGTATACCCCCAACTTAAAACTACTGGTTCGATGCCATCCTGTCTATCTTTTCTGGTATATAAGAAGCCTGCACCTTTGGGGCTGCACATCCATTTGTGGCAATTGCCAGTGTAGTAGTCAGCGTCTATGGCATTTAAGTCAAGCTCGAGCTGCCCTGGAGCATGCGCACCATCAATCACAGTAATGATCCTCTGTTCACGAGCCTTTTTACAAATATCTGCAATAGGCAATGTCAAGGCAGTTGGTGAGGTAATGTGACTTAAGTAAATGACTTTGGTTTGTGGTCCAACACCCTGCCAAAAAGCTTCGAGAATTTCTTCAGATGAACCTATAGGCAAAGGGATAGCTTGTTGCTTATAAATGTAGCCTTGTTGTTTGGCTAGGTACTCCCAAGTGTTGTTGCAAGCACCATATTCTTGGTCGCACGTGAGTACTTCATCGCCAGGACCTAAGTTGAGAGAACGAGCTACAACATTGACACCAAATGTAGCGTTGGGCACGTAGATGAGGTCATCACCAGACACATTGAGATAGTTGCCCAAGGAGGCTCGAGCCTCCCTCAAAAACCCTGCTATATCTCGCCCTAAAAATTTAACAGGCTGATGTTCTAAACGTCTTTGCCAGTCTTGATAGACTTCGAAAACTGGTTTTGGTGTGGCGCCAAAAGAGCCATGGTTTAAGAAAGTTACATCGGGGTCAAGCGAAAATAAGTCTTTAAAGGCATTCATGTGGTTACACTCCCTAGAGGTTTTGAGTTTAAAGCTAGTTTACGATATTTACTAAGATAATGCTATTCAAGTAGGAGCTTGTTCTAGAAAACCGTTTTCTCTAGGGTGCGTAGGTTGGAAGTTGAGGCGCTCGAGTCCCAGCGCATGTAACGTTGCCAGTTCTAAAAGTGAGAAGTCTTCTTTTTGTTCACGGTTTAAGTTCAGAGGCTCTTTGAGAATGACAGGTGGATTGGTAATAAAGCGCACCTTGCCAGAATGATTGGGTGAAGAAGCATGCAGCATGTATGGGTGCATAATTATCACGTCACCAACTTCACCCGTGACTTCCACAAATTCGTTACACTCTGCAATTAGGTTTTGAAAATCGATATCCTCAGGTGTAACTCCTTCAGGATGTTCTCGGAAAAACTTTGCCATGGTCTTAATTGAATCAGGCGCAATAAAGGTTCCACCACCTTGGTGTTCAATGTCCGACCAAATCACGATGACCAACAAGGCCTGTTCCCAGCTATCTAAAAAATGCCTAAAAAATGAACCATCTTTGTGCCAACCTTTATGTTGGGCTGAAGGTGCTTGCCATGGTTGATCAGTTCCCATTCTAAAATTCACCACAAAAGAATCTGACCACTTAAAAGGCTCGATGCTCGTAAAGTGTTGTGATTCTATATAGCGGGTTGTACCATCTATGCGGTCTTGTCCACCAACGACATCACAAATGCCACCCCAAGCTTTCGCTGCAAAATCCCAAACAGGCAATTTGTTGTGATGGTCAAGCCAAACAATAGGTTTTTCCCAAGTGCTTGGATCATCTTCTCTATAGCCCAAACGACCAAAGGCTTGATCGGTCCATGATTTGGCAATCTCTCGACTAAAGCAACTTTTGAGGGTGAGGTAACCTTTCTCGATGAATTCTTGTGCTTGTTCTTCTGTAAGGGATGTTAATGGAGTATGGGTAGACGGGGTATTGTTAGACATAGTGTGTGTATCCTCGTTAAGCATTAGCTGATGATGTTTGAAGGGGTTGTTTATAAACTGCTATTTATAAACAAATTTGCGAATTCTTTAGTTTGTTTGGTGAGTATAACACTTTGATGCTGTTGCTGTGTTTTTTGCTGATACAAGTTTAACAAAACCGCTTTTAAGCTGTTAAACTATTGCTATGGCATCTAGACGATTAAATCAATTTTTTATCAAGAAGCAATCTCACATTCCCAGTGATCCAGACTTCCAGATGGCTCGAGCCCACGCGCTTAAACTATTCCATCCAAATGCAATTTACTCATTCATACCAAAAAATGCTTGCTCAACCTTGAGACTATCTGTAGCACTTCAAAATGAGGTAATAGCATCACCTGAAGATTTTAATTGGATACATAGTAATAACAATACCTTTAGCGCTTCACTCAATGATTTGATTGTTGCTGACTATACCTTTGTAGTATTGCGTTGCCCTTACAGAAGATTGGCCAGTGCTTATTTAGATAAAATTGTTGAAAGAGAGCTTGATGCTTGGGATTTGTATAATACGCTTAATCGCGCTTTGGATGTTAAGGATATGACTTTCCTAGCTTTTGCAAGAAGTTTAAAGAGTGAAAAGGTACGTAAAAGAAATATTCATTGGCGAAATCAATGTGATTTTTTAGTTTATGAGTCATATGATAATTACTTCGCTTTAGAAGAGTTTAAGGAAGCTATAAAAGAGCTTAAGAAAAATGCAAAGCTTAAGGTAACTGATGCGAGAGAGTTAACACAGCATGGAAGTGATAGCTATACTTTGTTGAATAGTAAAAACTCCTTGGCAAAGAAGAAGCCTTTGAAGTTTTTAAATCTGAAAAGTAAGGGATACTATCCAAACTATAAAGACATGTTTAACGCTGAAATAATAGACATTGTTAAGAAAGAATATTCTGATGACATTAAGCTTTACAAATCTAAATTTTCTTCAAAGAACTTACTTTTTCAATAGTTAAACTAGTGAGTTTAGAACAGGTGAAATCAGGTACTTATTTGATAGGCCGAGCTTTAGGTGCCCAACCTAATAAACGTTTTGCCTTAGACATATTCATCAATTTATGTTCAAAATCACCACTAATCATAAAGCTTTGAAAGCCACCTTGGTATTCAAGTGCTGCGAGCATAGCTTTACCTACGTCTGAATCCATTGTCGCCATGGTTGCTTTTCCTTTTTTATGTTTCTTGAGCCATTTTTCTTTCGGTGTAGGAAAACAGAGACGTAGTGCATTGGTATTGATGCCCCAAGCTCGCCAAGCATTTTCACACACATCCTCACCTAATCTTTTGGTAAAGCCGTATAGGTCAGTTTCATCTGGTGTGATGCCTTCGTCACTAAAGTAACGTTTTTCTAAATTTGAATAAACCGATAAGCTGCTGGTGTAAACTGCTTGGGTGATGCCTTCATCTGCCGCGGCTTTCAGAATAAAGTAGAGTCCTTTGACATTGGCATCAAAACTTGAATCAATACCTGACCATTCCTTCCAATCTAGCGAACCCATAGCCATATAGAGGACAGCATCCATACCTTTTACAGCCATTTCGACAGCTTCAGGGTCAGTAGCTAGACCTTCAATATAGTCTACAGATTTATTTTGCGGAGGCTTTAAATCAAGAATACGTATTTTGTGTTTTCGCTTTAACGTTGGTAAAACCATTGTACCAACTAAGCCACTGCCACCTACTATAAGAAGATTCATGTGTGGGATGCCACCTTTTCTTGAGTTAAGTTACTTCAGGTTAATATTTCGATAAGTCGATTAAGCACGATCTCTGCTTCACCTTCTTGCACGGTCATTGGGTTGAGTAAAATCGCATTGGTTGTTTCTGAGGCTGCTACCGAAATACAAGGTTCACCTGCAAAAAGTTTTTCTACAATGTCATCTTTATCAAAGTGTTCACCCAGATGCACAATGGTTCTTGGTTCAGGTTGACCTGCTTCATTTGGGAAATCTCGTTCTGCGCTAATTCCTTTAATCTTGTTTAATCCATTATTCCAGAAACTGACTCTTTCTTCAAACAAGCTACTTCGAGCAGCATGGTCTAAGTTTATGTAGCGCTCAACTGCAGCCAGCAGACCCATCATTTCTTCTTTACCTACTTTCATAGGTCGACCAACAGAATGATTGGGTGCGCCGTGCATACGAATAGTTTCAATGAGTTCTTTTTTGCCTAAAACTAGGCCAGAAGCTTGAGGGCCAGCAAGGTCTTTACCACCACTAAAGACAGCAAGTGATGCACCCATTTTGGTAAATTTCCAAAGGTTACTTACTGGAGGGAGCTGTGCTGCTGCGTCTACAATGACAGGTATGTTGGATTTGTTCGCAATCTCAATAACCGTAGTTAAGGCTAATTCAGAAGGTTGATTCATCACGCCTTGAAACCAGAAAATTGCAGCAGTTTTATCTGTTATAGCTTCTTGTAAATCATCAGGACTAGTACCATCTTCGTTACCAATTTCGATCAGCTTTGCACCAATTTCGATTACTGCATAATCGTAAGTGTTGCGGTGCATTTTTTGAACGATGACTTCGTTCTTTAGTCCGTCAAGGTTTGGGAAAACATATTTTAAAGATTCATCTTTACCAGTTATGCAAGCTGCAGTTGCAAGTAATAGTCCAGCTGCTGCACCTGTACTTACATAAGCTGCTTCGTTCTTCGTGAGGCTTGCAATGCGCTTACCTACCTTTTGCTGTAATTCGTGTAAGTCGACGTGTTGGTGAGCTGCTGTTTGCATGGCTTCTCGTGCCTCTATAGACATCAAAGAACCACCTAGTTTAGTCAACGTTGCATTGGCATTGATAACTGGGCGTATGCCTAGTGATGCGTAGTTTGATGTCATAGTTTGATCGCCTTGGGTTTGCCAGCAAGTGCCCAATAGTCTTCAGGGGCATCTTGCCAATTTGGCATACTTAGACCTTCTGGGTCATAGACGATTTCGCCAGCTCGCAAGGTCATGGCGCAAGTTAGTTTTTTATTGCCAGACATCTTAGCCTTACCGCAGTCTGTGAAGGAATAGTTGCCGCGCTCGAGCCTCAGTACAGCCACATCCGCCTCTGCTCCAATGGTCAAATGCCCAAGTTCAGGATGCCCAATTTCCTCAGCAGGCGTTACTGTCGAACGGTATATAACCTCTTCAAGCCCCATAGATATATTGAGCATTTTGGACATCGTTGTAAGCATGTCAATCACAGCGCCATTGACATTACCTATATGCAAATCAGTACTGATTGAATTTGGGTGAAAGCCACCTTGCATAGCAGGAACACCCTGCCTAAACCAAAAGCTACCTGCACCATGACCCAAATCAAAAACGATGCCTCGTTTCTGATGGTCAAACATATATTGCTCAGGTTTATTGTTAGCATCTAATACAGGAAACTGTTGTGCAAATACATGGGTGTGAATATCGCCTGGACGCATCTTATTTAGTAGTTCAGGATAAGGGCGTTCAGGACGTGGCCAAAAGTCAACCATAAGCGGTTGCTTACAAAGTTCAGCAGCCTCTAAAGCTCTATCTACACCTAACCAAGGTGTGTGCGCCTCGTCGTAAGGTTCATGTGTCCAGTAATGTGCTGTCTTTATACCAACAGATATTTCAGGATAGGCTAGCGCAACAGAAGCTGCAAGTTCAGCGTCCATCTCAGCAGGGTCTTGTTCAAAATCTCCAAGCATGCCTGATTTAACAATATTGACATAAGCAAAAATTCGAGTCTTGGCAAGGTCAATGACAGTACGCTTAAAGTGCAAAAAGTGCTTAGCACCAGCCGTACCCGTATCCACCATTGTGGTTACACCAGAGCGAAAAGAATGGTGGTCAGCAATCACACTCAAACCCTCAGGTTCGCGAGTGTGATAGACATGTACATGTATATCTATTAAACCTGGGGTTACGTAAAGCCCAGTTGCGTCAACAATAGTTTCTGCCTCTGTAGGGTTGATGTCTTCAGCAACGGCTGCAATTTTATCAGCTTTTATAGCAACATCCATTTTCCCATTG
>CALHRJ010000057.1 GCA_938038395.1 uncultured Deinococcales bacterium
GTAAACGGCGCACCTGTATTGGCAATCGCAACAGGAATTGCTAAGGGTGGCGTATCTTGGAAAGGTGACGTAAAGCGGGCATCAGTAGCATCGAAGTTTTCGAAGTTTTGAAAAGGATAAGCACCACCAATGATTGGAAAATCTACGGTAGTTGAAAAAGTTGCATTACCACGCTCATCACTATAAAACTCATTCGACAAGCCTGTACCAGCATTACCTTGACCGGTCAAAGCAAGTGCTTCATCTAATTCTGTACTTGGTACAAGCGGTGTTCCAGGAATACCAATAAGCGGATTTCCCCCATAGACATTACCTTGAGCATCTGTACCCCGTAGTCTCAACCACATCGAATAATGCTGATTTGGCTTAACACCTGTCATCTCTATAAAAACCTTAGAGGTCGCACCAGATTGCTCAATCGTCATAGTTGCTTTACGGTCAGGCCAATCATAGGGTGTATACGGATAGTCTGCACCTTCGTCTTGACAATCAACAGCAATGCTTTGTCCTGTAGGCATTACATGTGCTGCAGGCACTTGTCTAAATTCAACATTCCATGTTTGTTGTGCAAAACCAAAACTTACTAAAGCAGCAACTATCATAATTAGTATTTTTCTATATAGCATGGTTGTAACTCCTTTTAAAATAACTTTAGATTAATTTTTTAAGACGACGTTCTTAATTACAATTTTTCTTATTCTGGGAAATCAAACCAAGGCTCACGTGCGCCAGCGGTCCAACCGTGCGATAAGCCATCTTTACAATGAGACGCCAAACGAACCATAAACGGCATATCAATAGCATCACTTGGTGTTAGTAAAGCGACAGGATAGATTCTGGCGTTATCGATTGGCAAACGTGAATCTAATGGGTCGAAGGAAGTGATTTTGTGAAAGGGGTAAGCTCCACCAAACATTGGATAATCTAGTACTGTACTAAAAGTAGCATTACCATTTGCATCTGTTGTAAATACGTTGGAACCTTCAGTCACACCATTGCCTGCACCTGTTGCATTAAGCAACTCTTCGTAGGCCGTACTTGGCGCAAAAGGTGCACCACTTTTACCAGACAATGGGTTACCACCAAAGGTGTTGCCATTTTGGTCTTTTGCCTTTAGCCAAAACCAGACCGTAAAGAGTGTATCTGGTCTAGCACCTTGTACTGTCATATCCACAGCAGTTGAGTCACCTGATTGATTAACATTCATCGAAGCAGTAGCATTTGGATAGTCCTGTCCACAGTTTGTGGCGATACTATTGCCGTTTGAATCAGAAACGGTTGGGTCTAATTTAACAAAATCGTGATTACTGACACCATCTTGTGCAACTGCCATAGCTGATACTACAAGTAAAACTGTTATACATATTCTAGATAAAAACCTATTTAACATTATTTCCCCTTTTTAGGATTTATGGCTTTAAGTTGTGTAGGGATATATGGATACCTTTAAATTAAACATCGATATATAGAAAGTAGCCTTAGCTCTTAGCCTTCATCCCTTAACCTTCATCCTTTAGTCTCCTCACAAAACAAACCGTAAGTATAAAAACGCAACCAAACAAAGCAAAAGCCGTGCACTGCCTAGCAATCTTTAGTTATCCTCTTTAGTGTAGTCTTTAAAGTGTACTTGTTACATGGGGCATGCTTTGGGTCAATATTAGGACAACTGGGACACTTTTAGGACAAAAATTAGGATGGTACATGTTGTACCATCCCAATGCGTATATTAATATTGATTACTTTAAAACCGATTTGGTTCTAAAGATCGACTAGTTGCCAGTCATTTGCATAACTCTTTTAACAACAACCTCAGAAACACTTTCACCTAGTGTAAGTCCTGCTTGATTATCTGCTTGATAATGAATGCCACCTAAGATTCGTGATTGACCTGCTTGTTGTGCTAAGTCTAAAGCCTCGTCTGTAGCACTTGGGAAAAAATGAGCAAAGGTGTGTGCTGCTGCACTGGTCACACAAGAGTGTGCAGAAGGATAACTTGGATGTGGTGGGGTAGGAACTATAGTTTGGATGCTTGGATCAAGATGCACAGGTCTTGCTAACCAATAGGTGTACTTAGAATCAAAACATGCAATCTCAGAATCAGATCTTGCAACAGCTATACCTGCATAAATCTTTGCCACAAGCGGTGTGTTGTCTGCTTGACGGCTTTCAAACAGAAGCTTATTGGCAAAAAGCGTCCATACTGGAAAGGTTGCATCAAATCTTGCCCAAGACGTTGCTTGGTACATATTTGGAATGTTGCGTTCAACTGCTCTGATTTCATCTAATTGTGCATTGAGCTCGTCTGAACCGTAAGCAGGTGGTGGTGGCGCACGGAATTGTGCCCCATTTTCTAGTACAAAGGTTTTTGCCTTACCAAGATTTGGAGCAATAGGCTTCTCAACGCCGTAGAGTGAATCCGCTGGTCTAGATGAATATTCCCAAGGTAGGTCAGAGTCATCTTGTTCACCGTAAGCAATCACAGCATCTGCGACTGCTTGACCTATAACTCTACCTGCATCTATATCGCTTTGAATATTTACGCCTGCAAGTAGTCTGGACTGTATGGCTTCTTCTGCCATAGCTCTAAAGCGATCTGCATGCTCTGGTTTGACGTAGCTCAACACCTCAGATGCAGCAATAGCAACCGCAGCGTGTTCACTTGGGAAGCTCGAGCTGTGCCCCATAGCTGCCAAAGGTTCTACGCCACTATCCATAGGTACCATCCAAGAACCCGCAGCTTCTTTAGCCTTATAGCTAGCAACAACTGCATCATAGATAGCTACAGACATTAAAGCAAACGGTCTACCACCTGGCGGTCCTCCTTTAGAAACTTCATATAGGTCTTCTGCCCATCTATAGGGTGCAGCAACTACATTCCAGTGGTCTACCATAGCTTGTGTATCTGCAGTTCGCGTTGCTGCAAGTGCGACTAAATCCTGCACCTCTGACGCTCGCACATCTGCGCTTGGTGCTTGCACCATAGCAGCAATTGCATCAGCATCCGAAATCCAAGCCTGCCAACTCGCGACATTTGAATCTGATGATTTCACTGCTGTCATTTGTGCTAGCGCTATTGTACAAATAGCATATATAAAAACAGTTAATACAGTAAATTTTACTTTAAACATTATATTCCTCCTTAGAATATTGAATTTAGAAACTCACTTAATAATAAGACAGTTCAATAGAAAACAGTTTTTTAATTATCTTAATTGCCTGTCATTTCTCTAATTGTGTCAATCACAACACCTGACACCTGTCTACCAAGTTCCTGTCCAGAACTATCATCTATCTGGTAGTGAATACCCGCAAGAATTCTTGACTGCCCAGCTTTAGCAGCATTATCCATAGCTTGTTCTCTATGCTCAGGAAAAAAGTGTGCAAAGGTATGTGCCATAGCACTGCTAATACATGAATGAGCTGATGGATAACTTGGGTGTGGTGGAATAGGTATGAGTGGTGTGATAGTCGTATCTACATGCGATGGTCTACCATAAGCGTAAGCATATTTAGAATCAAAGCAACCTACAACAGCGTCATACAGCGCTACGCCTATACCTGCATAAATCAATGCTGCGTAGGGTGCGTTATCTGCCTGATTAGTTTCAAATAATAGTCTATTTATAAAATCAAACCAGAGTGGATAGCCAGCATCAAATGTTGCCCAGCTAACAGCTTGAAACACTACTGGCAGCGTGTACTCAACAGCTTTGATTTCATCTAACTGCGCTCTAAGTTCAGCAGAGTCGTAAGCTGGTGGTTCTGGTACTCGAAATTGTTGACCATTTTCAATCGCAATAGTTTTCCAATCTCCTGTTACTGGAAAAATTGGCTTTTCAACTGTAAAAAGTGAGCCTTCAGGTTTTGTATACACCCAAGGTGCATCTGAGCCATCTGCTTTAGCTTGTGCAATCACCTGTTCAGCAACTGCCATGCCAATTATTTTGCCAGCTTCAATATCACTCTTAGTATTCATACCAGCCATGAGCCTTGACTGCATAGCCTCTTCTGCTTTTACACGAAATGATTCCGCAAGGTCTGGCTTCAGATAGCTCAGGATTTCAGAAGCTGCTACTGCAAC
>CALHRJ010000058.1 GCA_938038395.1 uncultured Deinococcales bacterium
TTGGCTACTAACGAAACGAGTTAATATTTTATGAACAATAATAAGTGTTGATTCGTAGGATGGCTTACAAGAATTGGCTAAATATTGCCCTCTTGTTAGCCACATTACATTAGGTGAGTTAGCTAAATTACTGTGACGACATCTTGTATGCGCTTTACTTAACGCTATGGAGTGGGAATTACCAGTTATTGCACTACGCACCATGGTTGTCATGCCACGTACACTTGAAAATGTGGACGTTGGAAGACCTAAATCAAAGCGTGCGTTACAAGATGCCCAGAGTGCGGATAATCGTGTGCTGCTTTTAGCGCAGAGAGATCCGCGAGTCGATGACCCAACAGGTGACGATCTATTTAGAGTTGGCACCATGGGAGTTGTAAAACAAGTTATTCGCTTGCCAGACGATACCTTACAAGTTCTTGTTGAGGGTCGTGAGCGTGCGATTGTTGAACAATACTATTCTGGTTCTATATTAAGAGCTAAGGTTAGAACTGTTGCAGAAGCAACTATTCAACGTGGCGATGATAAGATTCGTGCTCTTGTTGAGCAAGTTAAATCATCATTTGAACAATATGCTCAGCAAAATAAGGGTTTAAGGTTGGATTCATTTCACCTTGAGAATCTACGTGGTTTAAAGGAACCAGGTCCACTAGCTGACGTTATTGCCAAGTACAGTACTTGGGATGTTCAAGACAAGCAGCAAGCGCTTGAAGAAGCGGATGTTGGTCGTCGTTTAGAGCTTATCTATAGTTTCCTAAGTCGTGATTTAGAACGATTTGATACTGAGAAGCAAATTAGTGCTCGTGTCAAACAACAGATGGATTCAAATCAGCGTGAGTACTACTTGCGTGAACAGATGAAAGCCATCCAAAAAGAACTTGGTAACGACGATGGCGTTGCTGAGGGTGAAGATTTAAGAGAACGTGTCATGGAAAAAGGCATGTCTGAAGAAGCGGAAAAGCGTGCACTTAAAGAGCTTGACCGTCTTGAGAAAATGCCGGGTGGTTCACCTGAAGCTACAGTTGTTCGTACTTATCTTGATGTTCTACTTGAGCTTCCTTGGTCTGAAAAAGACGAAGAAGTGCTTGACATTGTCAACACTGAAAGTGTCTTAGACGAAGATCACTATGCGCTTAAAGAACCTAAAGAACGTATTCTTGAATTCTTATCCGTGAGACAGCTAACCAAAGACATGGAAGAGGCAGATTATAAAGCGCCGATTTTGTGCTTGGCTGGTCCACCTGGTGTTGGTAAGACATCGCTTGGTAAGTCTATTGCACGTAGTTTAAACCGTAAGTTTGTTCGTATGAGCTTAGGTGGTGTGCGAGACGAAGCTGAGATTCGTGGTCACAGAAGAACTTATATTGGTTCTTTACCAGGTCGCATCATTCAAGGTATGAAAACAGCAGGTACGACTAATCCTGTTTTCTTGCTTGATGAAATCGACAAGATGACAACAGATTTTCGTGGTGATCCTTCTTCTGCGCTTTTGGAAGTACTTGATCCTGAGCAGAACGATACCTTCCAAGATCACTATCTAGAGATTCCTTACGACCTTTCAAAAGTTATGTTTATCATGACTGCGAATACGCTTTCTAATATTCCGGGACCGCTTTTGGATCGTATGGAGATTATTCAGATTCCGGGCTATACCCTTGAAGAAAAAGTTGAGATTTCTAAGCGTTACCGTGTTCCTCGCCAGATTAAGGAGCATGGACTAGAAGGTAAGCTCGAGCTCAACGATGAGTCCATTCGTAAAATGGTCACAGAGTATACCCGTGAAGCAGGTGTTCGTAATCTAGATAGAACCATTGCCAAAGTGGCACGTAAGTCTGCTAAGAACTACATGGACGAAGCATGGAAAGATATTCGTACCATAGACGCTGAGCAGGTTAGAGAGCTTCTAGGTGTTCCACCGTTTAGAGATGATAAAGCTGACAAGGAACCACAAGTGGGTCTAACTCACGGTTTAGCGTGGACTTCTGTTGGTGGCGTTACTTTAGACATAGAAGCAATTGCTGTTGATGGTAAAGGCTCTGTAAACCTTACAGGTCAATTGGGCGATGTTATGAAAGAGTCTGCTCAAGCTGGCATTACTTTCTTACGGAAGCGCTGTGCGGACTTTGATATCCCTACAGACTTCTACGAAACACGGGACCTTCACGTACATGTTTTAGATGGCGCTCAGCCTAAAGATGGTCCAAGTGCTGGTATTGCTATGGCACTAGCTGTTGTGAGTGCTCTGACAGGCCGTCCACTACGTGGCGATGTAGCTATGACAGGCGAGATTACCCTTCGTGGTCGTGTACTACCAATTGGTGGTGTAAAGCAAAAACTTCTTGCTGCTCATCAAGCAGGTATCAAGCATGTCATCATCCCTAAGGCTAATGAAGCAAATCTGGAAGATGTACCAGGAAACATCTTAGAAGACTTAACAGTTACAGTTGTTGAAAGCTTTGAAGATGTTGTTGATATGATGTTGTTAGAAGCAACAGATAAAGCTACAAATGCTGAAAAAACAGTTGGCTTTATTCCGCCAACAGTTGAAAGCGTTGAAGAAACAACAAGTACCTCAAAAACTGTTTCTTAAGTTAATCATTTAGTAATTACTGAGCGTATTGGTGTATTCATCAATACGCTTTTTTATGTTTTGAGTAGTACAATGTAGTCGAAATATTGTGGCTAGAAGAAATAGATAGAAATGACACAGATAAAGAAATATTTAAAATTCTTCTTTCAAACTGAGCGAATACATCCTATGCATGTTTTTGCACTCATTTGTTTTTTGATTTCTGTTATTACTCTGCCTTTTCAAATTATAGTTTCGGTTGTGGAAAAAGATTTTCTCCGTCTAATTTCACAAACTATTCTGTTGACATGTTTTGTAGGCATGTTTATTGCTGGACGTAAGGCCTACCGTGATAGTCAGAAAGCTGATTCTAATGATTCCTGAAAAGAGTGATTGTATGGATAAAAATATTGTTATTTACTTTGATTATCTCTGCCCCTATGCTTGGCGTGGTGCAGAATTTGTAAAAATGATAGAAGAACCACTAGGTTTAAGTTTTGATTGGCGACACTATAGCTTGCATCAAGGCAATTACAAAGGTGATGATGGCTGGAAACTGTGGGAAGATGCAGTAGATGCGGATTCTAAAAATGGAAGTAAAGGTTTGATACCTTTTTTGGCATCTCATTATGTGAAAGAAAATATGCCAGAACAGTACGATGATTTTCGCTTGAATTTACAACGTCTTGCTCATAAAGATTCACAAGGCTTTAGGTTAAGTGTGGTCAAGGCTGCGCTTAAAGCAGCGGACATATCAGGGGATATAGAGTTTGATACTGACGCTATGCGTAAGCGTTTTAAAACAGCGCATGAAGAAGCAGTATCGAAAAATGTTGTTGCGACACCAACCTTCTTTTTAGATGATAAGAATGCATCGTATTTTAGAATTAGGGAAGTGCCAAGTTCTGAATCTGAGGCTATTGAATTATATAGGCACTATGTTGATATGTTGAGTAAATATCCATATCTTGAAACGCTTAGGCGACCAAAGAATAGTTAACGACTTTTGTAAATAAGTATTCGTTAGATATATAGAAACAAAATAGAGATTTAGCTCGAGCTTAACTTAAGCTCGAGCTTTTTTTGGTTGTGTCGCAAGTGCAAAACATACAGAACCAATTAGGGTTGTAAAGCCCAAAATAAAGAAGGCTGTACTATAGCTACCAAAATTATCAAAACTGTATCCTGCAATAACTGGACCAATTAAAGCACCCATAATTACAATCGGGTCTGCAAAGCCCATGATTTTTCCAAAGTGAGTTCTGCCATAGTAATCTGCACGTAAAGCGGACATAAGTGGACCACGTACGCCCCAAGCAACACCATGTAGCACTGCTGCTAGTAGAATGATGGGCATAGATTCTGTTACAGCAAAGATGAACATAGCGATAGCGTGAAAGAGCATGGCGACCGCTGCTATTTTGTGTTTACTTAATCTATCTGCAAAAAATCCACTAAAGAGCTGTCCAAAGATTTGCACACCTGTTACTAAAGCAAAAACGCTTGCAGCAGTTTCTAGAGAGAAACCGATACCATTTGACATGTGTGTAATCAGGTGGACTATAACTGCTGCAACTGCCATGAGGGCAATAGCGTGACCAATGGCAATGAGCCAAAAGCTAGGTGTTCTGATGGCTTCTTGAACCGTAAAATCCTCTTTTACGGTTGATGGTGGCGGGATGCTATTTAGCTTTGATGGTTTGATTACTTTACCATCTGCTCTGGCGAATCCGTCTGGCTCGAGCCCATACGCTTCAGGCGAACTACGTAACAATGGAATAAGCAGTAGTGCCAAAAACATCATAGCTCCAGAACCAACCGCAATAGGACGCCAGCCATAGGCATTGATTAACTTCGCCATAAAAGGTGTCAACAAACCACCAATGCTCATCCCCATACCCATGAAGGCAAGCGACATGGTACGGCGTTTGACAAACCAATTTATGAGTAGCTTATTGCTAGGTAACCAGCCAGACAAGTTAGCAGCAAAACCAAGCAAGAGCTGTGCAGCCACAAAAAACCATAGCGTTTGTACCTGACTAAAAAGTACATAGCCAATTGACATGGTAACTAAGCCAGTTGCAATCACACGCCGTGCGCCAAAACGGTCAAGCGCAAAGCCTATGCCAGGTGCTGCAATAGCAGATAAAACTTGCCTACCAGATACCACTAAAGAAATAGTCGTAGCACTCCAACCGAATTCTTCAATCAAGATAGGCACATACACACCAAAACCCTGAAAGAAAATGCCCGATACCATCACCTGAAGGAGCATGACCCCAACAAGCACCCACCAACCTAAATAAACTTGCTTGCGCCATTTAACAATTCTAGTGAGCTGTGTATTGAGCATTAGAGAACCTATCCAAAATAAATTAGAGTTAAGTACATACTTAAAATTAAGGAAAAGAACCCTAAAAAGTCACAAAGCCTTTACAGGACGCAATTTCTAACACATTGAGTTCTTCAAAATAGTTAAACATCGTTTAGACTTGGTACTTAGTAAATAAAACCTAACTAAAGTAGTGCGTATGGTACTCCTTTTTTTAATGGAAAGCTATAGCGCAATAAAGAGTATTTAGAAAGCGTGAATTTTCTAAGTGCTGATTTTGCTACTTCAGTAGCCTCTCCTAATGAACGATTTGGAGATATTTGAAGCAGCAATATGGGTGATATAATCAGGAGGCGTTTGGTTAAATTGCTACCAAAACTATTAGGAGATGTGGCGTGAATCGAAGGAAATTCTTGAGCATTGGTTTTTATAGCTTTCTGGCAAGTTTAGGCTTAGAAAGCACTGTTTTGTCTCAAGATTCTAACAGGGAGGAGGATGACATGTTAGTAAATGTAGATATACCAAGTCCAGCAGAATTAAGAGGGGGTTGGGCAGCAATGGCAGCCTTCTATGCGGCTCATGGTTGGAAAAATTATATTTATGCGACTGAAAATCAGTGGTTTTACCATGATGGTGGAGGAAACTGGGCTTGTTTGCGCTTTAAAGATAAAGACCAAGCTATTTTGATTGGTCATGACCATGAATATTCAAATACCTACTTTGGAGAGGCGGCAGCGTATTTCCAAGAAGAAGAGACTAATCTTTTGGCAGGTGCTCCTGAATGGTGGAGTTTTGATTTAAACCCAAAACCTTTTGGTGATTGGATTGGTTTTATTTATGGTTGGGATGGCGAAAAGTGGCAAAGAGCTGCTTATGATAAACAGGATGGATTTGAAGCTACTGGTTTATTAAGGGCCTGTAGTGTAGAGGGTGTTAACGCCCTAAGTGATTTTATTGAAAATGAACATGATAAACCAGATGCTGAGTTACTTAAAGCTTTGATAACTGCTGATGCAAACATCACTGAAAAAATGCTCGAAAAAGTTTTTCCAGAAGATGTTGCTGCGGGGGCAATAGCAGCACAAAGATTCCTGAAAGCAGATTTAGGCTGAAGTATTCATCATCATCTTTTGCAGAAAGGGTAAATTATAGTTGAAATGACTAAAGCTAATGATGAAGATACAAGTGCGTTTTTCTGGAAAGTTGCAGAAAGCTATTTAACTAAAAAGAATATTACAAAGAGTACGATGATGGGCTTTCCTTGTTTGCGAGTGAATGGGGATTTCTTTGCATCTTGCGATAGGGAAAAGGGCAATCTGATAGTCAAGTTACCAAAAGATAGAGTTCAGGAACTTATAGGTAATGGTGTTGGTCAAGACTTTGCGCCAAATGGTAGAAAGTTTAAAGAATGGATGGCTGTTGAGTTGCGAGAAGAGAAGCTTTGGAATAGTTTGATAGATGAAGCTTTGGTCTTTGTAGCAAAATAAATTACTTTGAGTTTTTGAAAGGGAGAATCTATGAAGTATGATACTGAGATTGTAATTGACTTAGCTCGAGCTCAAGTCGTAGAACTCTTCGATAACCCAGATAATATGTCTA
>CALHRJ010000059.1 GCA_938038395.1 uncultured Deinococcales bacterium
GCTACATATGGGTCCAACGCCTGTTACAACAACACGTTTCATCTTGTACTCCTTTAGGCTCTTGCCAGATTAGGCTCGAGCCATCTTTCAGTAACTTTAGTTTAACCCGAATTAAATGAGCATTTGACCTGATTTTATACACACTTTATACATAGCAATGTTGTTCGATAATTTGTACTCGGTATAAATTTCTTATACCGTGTCCGAAAATATATGTAATAAACAAATGAGCTAGGGCTATCATTTGCTCGACCGTATTCCTACCTAGATATCTCTATAAAAATGACATCAGGCTAAACTACGGATATAAACGGAATTGGTATTAACCTCGACTTTGCAAAAATAGAGAAGCGATAGTTTAAAAGAAGGCTAGGAAAGAAGTATCCTAGTCATATAATGACAAACGAGATAAGTATAGCAATAATCGAGCCATTTAAGAAACATTTTCGAGCAGGTGTATATCGAAGCCTAGTAGTGTTAGTAGTAGGAGCGATACTATGTCCAAAAAGTCGAACAATAAGTCGTTGTTTACGTGTATTGGGCTTGCAAGAGAATCAGAATTACAGACGCTATTATTATGCTTTAAGTCAAGCAAAATGGTCATGTATAGCCTTAAGTCAGAGCTTATTGAAAATGTTAATACCTTATGCTCAAAGTGGCGATAGTGTTTTAAGATTCAACTTGGATGATACTTTAGTAAGACGCAGTGGAAAGCAAATAAAACTTAAAGGAAAGCATCATGATGCAGTACGTTCTAGAGGACGTTATAAGGTTATTAGTTTAGGCATACGATGGTTAAGCTTGCAACTGAACTGTAAGTTTCCGTGGAGTACACGTTATTGGTCCTTACCTATAATGACAGTACCATGCCCAAGTGCAACAACTTGTGAAAAAGAGAAGTTAAGCTACCGAAGTTTTTGTGCCTTGAGTAAGCTCTTCTTCCGTTTATTAAGACGCTGGTTACCAGAACAGCAGATTGAGGTATTAGCAGATAATGGCTTCCAGACAGCAGAACTCTATTTGTTAGCCCATCAATTGAATATCAGACTTATCACAAGGTCACGTGCAGATATCTGTCTCTATGACCAAGCGCCTACTGAATTACCCAAAGGACGTCGTGGTCCGAAACCAAAAAAAGGTGCTAGACAAAGTACCTTAGCCTATCGCTTTGAAAATAATCTACTAGAGTTTGTCAGTACCTCTTTGCTTTGGTACAAACATGACGTGATTGACATCGAATATGCCACGGGTACTGCTCTTTGGCATCGAGATGGTGTTTTACCTATCCCTGTCAGGTGGTTTCTTGTAACCTCACCTGATAAACGTTTCAAACCTAGCTACTTTACCGCTACCTGTTTTGATGGCTTAGACCCTCAAACTATCTTACAAAGCTATCGTCATCGTTGGAATTGTGAAGTTACTTTCCAAGACCTTCGTTTTTCTCTTGGTCTTGAAACTCAACGTCATTGGTCTGTTAAGGCTATCAACAGAATTACCCCTCTTATCTTTGGGCTTTATTCTATCGTCTGCCTTTTTATAGCTGACCTAAATCTTAGTACAGTCCCTCGTTATCAAGCTGCTTGGTATCCTGCTTCTCGTAAATCTGATGCTTGTTTTAATGACATTCTTGCCTGTGCTAGAAACTACCTCTGGGACTACATTTTTGAATTAGCTGACTCCCGGTCTTCAACACAATTCCGTCTAATTCCTTTGCGGCTTTTCCATTCCTTTAAAAACGCCTTGGCTTTCGCTGCTTAGCTTTCTTTATTGTTTTGTATTTTTGCAAAGTCGAGTACTACATGTTCACGTGTTAAAGCACTAGATAGACATCTAAATGATGGACAGACTCTGCAGCAAGTCGAAAGAGTATTGACAAAAAAATCTCGTCTGATATGCGACGCCTCGATTCTGTATATTTCTAGGCAAGCTACTAAATAACTAGGAATTTATAATTCCTGTCCATTGTTAAATACTTATCTTTAAAATCCCTACCCTATAGTTCTATAAAGCTAAAATTGTTAACGTACAAATTTTCCTTAACATGACACAAATTGTATGCTACATTAAGTGCGTTCACTTTTTGATGGGGAAGTCAAAAAGTGTAAGACCCAATGCACCATCCACAGAGCTGTTCAACTCGACGGATGGAAAAACATTGGGTCTTATCTTTTTTATACTTTTAAGTACGCTATGCTTTAGGACAATCTAACTCAGTTTTTACTGGATTGTGTTTAACACACTTAAATCAACAACATCATCAAAAGCAACAGATTCACTGATTAGACCAACATCTAAAAGTAGTTCAACAGAACGTTCCCATACTTCTTGATCGATATTACCGATTACAGTATCTTCATTTGGCATTACAAGTTCAGCCACTCTTGCCATTTGCCATGTTTGGTGAATCAATGGACTTTGTGTACTACCAGATCCTGCACAGGTATCACCACACATACCAACCATCATAAAGACTGTTTCGTCTTGATTATTAACAGCGTATTCCCATCCTTTAATAGTTGCGCGAACAAACTTTTCAGCTACTTCTTGACCACTCATACCAGAGTCTTTGAAGTTATCAGTTGCGAGAATTTCTGGCGTTGTGAAGATAAGGTCTTCAAGTAGCGCAGCATCAACATCTGCAGGGTCAAGCAGGTTTAAGGTATCTAAAGGAAAACCTAAGCCAACAATCTGGTCTAACTCGTTATAAGTCATTACACTGGCAACATCTACTTCATCTGGAAAAACAAGTGACGGATCAAAAGCATAGACAACCGCATTAATATCTGGATTGCTTACGGTTGCATCTAAATCAGATGTCATATCCATAACCGAAAAAACAGCTTGCGATACGAATTCATTGCCGAATCCCCAAACACCAACAGTGCTACCTGCTAAGTCTTCAAAGCCTTCGATGCCAGAATCACTTAAAGCAACCATTCGGTAGCCAGAATCCTGATAAACTTGGGCAATCTGTACAACTTCAAGTCCTTGTTCACGCTGGATAAGCATATTAGCAATCCAGTCTGTACCAAAGTCAGCATTACCACTTGCAACCTGTACAGTTGGGTTGACATTACCGCCATCAAGGACTGTTACGGTTAAGCCTTCCTCAGCATAGAAACCTTTTTCTTGGGCTATAAAGTAACCTGCAAACTGAGACTGTGGAAACCACTTTGACTGAAAGACAACTTCTACAAGGTCATCTTGAGCAAATGCGCTACTAGATAACATAAATGCTAGACAAGTAGCTAGCAAAAACTTAAGGCCGAATTTATTCATTGAATCCTCCTCACATACAGGGTTGTCCTGTATGGTGTAAGCGCTATTAGTCTCTAAAAAACTAGTTTCCAAGCCTGTTTCTAGAGCATTAGTATGGTATTTCACAATTAGTATAACAGATAAATTGCGTTAATGTTTTTGAGTAGATACATTTATATTTTGGGCGCTATTGCAAAAATGAAGGTCAGAACTAAGGTCAAAACATGCGTCCTAAACATTTAGGCTCGAGCCTCCCTCTACCCTCCTAAATACCATCCCCATAACCTGAAGCATGAAATCACACAACTATAAGACACCCTTCTTAGGTACTATAGAAACTAGAAATAACATAAAAGTAATTTAAAAATAATGCTATAAAACAACAAAGCTAATCCATGTCTATCAACTTCAACCAAGAAAACATCTTAACAGCAGCCCTTATGGGTTTCTGCCTAGCACTTACAGTTATAAATCTTGCACCCCGTTTGCTTGTTCGTAACGTAAATATTGAACAAGTACAGACAACAATCACCGTATCTATTTCTGGGGCTATTCGTGAACCAGGTGTTTACGAATTACCTTGGGGAACAAGGCTTGAAGATTTAGTTCTCAAAGCTGGTGGGCTTAGGGCAGATGCTGAAGAAAGTCTTGTGAATCTGGCGCAACCTTTAGACACAGGTCGCAGTATTTTCATTCCTTTTTATGACACTTCTGATGGCGATGAGCGATTCAGTTTAAATGAAGCTTCTTTACGTGAATTACAATTCCTGCCTGGTGTTGGCGAAGCAACTGCTGAGCGCATTATGGATGGTCGCCCTTATAGGAGCATTGAGGATTTGTTGAAAGTTTCTGGGATTGGTCCGAAAACTTTTAGTGAATTACAGGGATACATCAAACCTTAAGATGTCTAAGATATCAGGGAATATGGATAAGACTGATTCGGGGATTACGGTTGGTCGGGGTGGGAGAAGTAGCTCGGTTGGGCGATATGGTCGGAGTGGTTGGGATGGCTCGAGCCCTCACGCAGTTGACACACAATATACTGATACTACTAACTCCCAAACTGTTGATACCCAACAATCTCATCATCCCTCTTCTCTATCACCCACACCTGCACTCAATACAAAACAAACTGCTCAACAACTAAGTCAGAGTCTAGATACCTTATTCGATTTCCCAAAAGAAGTTGCTCCAGCAAATTTTGAACCATCAACAGACTTTGAAATAGCAACTAATTCTAGGGCAGTTAATTTAACCCAAGAATCAACCTTAAAAACAACACCTCAAGAAACTAAAGAAGCAATAAAAGAAAACGAAAATACAGAGACACTAGCTATTACTCAATTCATACCTTGGTCTATTCCTGCTGCCCTCTTAATGATTGTCGGTATACTCATCGCCAACTTAGGCTTGCCTTGGTTTGTATGTATCCCTTGGCTAATGGCTATCACACTGCCCTTCGTACTTTTGCAAAAAATGCATATATGGCGCTACATTGCTATACTCGCCTTACTCATACCCATAGGTTTTGCACGCTATGAACTATGGAATTCACAAAGTAATCCTTTAGAACATTTAC
>CALHRJ010000060.1 GCA_938038395.1 uncultured Deinococcales bacterium
CATCATGGACTTTTAGCTGCCACGCATCACTTGCATTATGTTTGGCATAAACCTCTTTCAGTGCTTCGTCAATCTTATGCAAACCTGAAACTGGCGTAAGTGGGTCTTGAGAACCTACCAAACTAAGATGTGGTCTTGGTGCAATCAGTGCATTGATATCTGCTGTACTAAAGTGTTTTAGAAGTGCGGGTACATAATAATAAACACTGTGTAGGTCAGTGTCACCTGCAGCTATTAGCTCCTCAAAATCTGTTAAGCAACACAAATCTATACAAACTTTAATTCGTGTATCAAGTGCTGCTAACCACCAAGCCATGGTACTACCCATAGATAAACCAAGTGTGGCTATGCGTTCAGCATCTACTTCAGAACGAGAGCAAATATAATCTATAGCTTTGATACTGTCGTAAACCATCATTCCCCAAAGCACTTGTCCGTTCCAAAGCATTTCCTTAAAGGTAACTGATTCAGTCTTGTTTTGTCGTTCACCAAAACACCAAGTGTCTATACACAATACTGCGTATCCTAATGATGTTACTAGTTCAGCATAAGGTGGCGTTTGCAAACTCTTTCTACCGATCAAAAGTTCTTCTTTCCCCAATTGATAGTTGCCACCATGAGCATGGTTGTAGAGAATACAAGGTAGCTCAATATCTACATTTTTGGGTTTAACAAACAAAGCTGGTACAGCTTCTACTCCGTTGAGGTTAAGAAGTAGTTTTTCCACGACATAATTATCAGTGGTTTCAGATGATATATGTTCCGCAGTGATTTCCCGATTGCGATTAGGTAAATCACCTAAAAGCGAATATAGCTTCTCTCGTTGTAATTCTGGCGAGGTAGTCATAAAGGTATCATGAAGAATAACATGGACTAAACCATCCAAATAGTGCTTGGAATAGAAAGTTCTAAGAATTTTACGGTAAACTAAAGGCTACTGAAGTTAGAATGGGACTATATTATGAATGCTTACCGTATTGTTGCACCTGAAAGAAATAAAGTTACCCTTGAAAGCTTTACACTATCGCCTCCCAAAGCAACTGAGGTTTTAGTTGAAACGCTCTACACCACCATTTCTCCAGGAACGGAACTGGCGTGGTTGCAGCATCAACCTTCGACACCTGGCGTTTATCCGTGGTATCCGGGCTATTCAGGTGTTGGGCGGGTTCTTGAAGTCGGGTCTTCAGTTTATGGTTTAGAGATTGGTCAACCTATTGCTTGCAATATACCGCATAGTTCACATGTGGTGATTGATGTTAGTATGTGCCACCCAGTTTCTATTGCAATTGACCCAGTGGAAACATCTGCGTTTCGACTTGCTTCGATTGCGCTACAAGGCGTTCGGAAAGCACAAATTCAACTTGGTGAAAGTGTAGCGGTATTGGGCCTTGGACCGATTGGGCTTTTAGCAGGGCAATTAGCCAGAGCCTCGGGTGCTACTTTCGTTGGTGGTGTGGATCTTTTAGAATCCCGACGAAATCTAGCTTTAGACTGTGAATTCGACGCAGCAAGTGAGGCAGCTGCCTTTGATGCATTTGATGTTGTTATTGAAGCGACAGGTGTACCTCAAGTCATTAATACAGCCTTTAAGGTGTCTAAACAACGTGGCAGAGTTATTTTGCTTGGTTCTCCAAGAGGTATGAGTGACGGCATTGATTTCTATACAGATGTGCATAGAAAAGGCATTCATATCATCGGAGCGCATGAAATCAATAGAACTGAATTTGATGAGCGCTTGAGCGCTACTGACTTTGAGGATGAAGAGACAGTGTTGGCCTTACTAGCTTCTGAACGTATTCGGTTACGTCCACTTATAACTGAGGTGATTGCACCACAAGGCACAGCTCGAGCCTACCAGCGTTTAGCAGAGCGCGAAGAAGGTTTAATGCTCGTAACTATAGATTGGCAGCAATAAAATTTAGATACTATAGACTATTTTGCAGCAGCAAGATGTTTCGCAATTGTCTCAGCAAAACGTATTTCACTATTATCCTCAGGTTGATAATCAATTACCTGTCGAGCATTTGCAATGCTCCAAAAGGCATGTGGGTTTTCACTGATACCATAGAAGATTTGAAAAGGTATACCACGTTCATCACGTATATCGTCAGCTTCAATGCTTTTTATAAAAAGCTGCTGCATATCTCTTTCGCTCATGTAAGCAGCTAAAGCACGGCGCATACAACGCAAGTCGCCTAAAGTACACTTATGAATATCCGTTTCGCGAGGTCCACCGATACGAAGTTGAATATTTTCTAATTGAGATCCAGCTTGCTGTTCCTTTCCAGAAGCAAAGCCAGAATCACGACGTTGTTTACCAACTGCAAAAACAAAGCCTAAATGCTCATAAGCCTCTTTTGCCCAGCCATAGTAGTTATCTGATAAAGCTCTATCATTTGGGTGAATGTAGTCATATTGATTATTCAAAATTAGCGGTTCAAAGTAATCCGCAGCATGGTTAGAACTCGCAACAACCACACGCTTAACACCTTCTTCCAGCGCAGTTTGATAAATGTTATAAGCAATTTGAACATTGAGCAATTCATTACTAAAACGGTCGTCGATATTTTCATTTGCCTCTATGCTTGAATTACCAACAAAACCACAATGAACAATTGCGTCCATACCTTTAAAATAAGGTCTGTAGTTATCTCTATTTTTATCTGCCAAATCTGTAACCTGAACATCAGAGATTTCTAGACCCTCTCGGTTTGTTGTTTTTATATCTAAGAGCGTCAAGTCATAGCGTTCTCTAAATACATCCAGTAATTGCCCTGCGATAACACCACTAGCACCTGTTATTAAAACCTTTAGTTTTGTCATTACAAACCCTCAATTCTATAAATTGTAGGCTTTTTTAACCAAGCCATAAGCCAATTCATACGCCATAAGCTGTGCATCTTCCTCGTCAATTATACCCTTCAAGGTCTCCCCTGCTAACCAGTTAGAGCCCACTCTACGCCAGACATCATGCCGTGCTGGGATGGATGCAAAGGCTCTGGTGTCATCATTAAAACCAGCTAGATTATAGATGCCTGCTGTTTCTACAACTGCATCAAAGTAACGCTCCATACCTTTAGCTGAATCAAAAAACCACCAAGGTGGTCCGAGTCTAAGTGCGGGGTAATGTCCTGCTAGTGGTGCAAGTTCACGACTATAACTACTTTCATCTAAAGTAAAAACAATTAGGCGAAAGTTTGGGTGATTACCATAAGCATTGAGTAGTGGTGCCAAAGCTTGCGTCCACTCTGTGCGAACAGGAATATCCGCACCTATATCTCTACCAAAGTCATTAAATAGCTTTTGATTGTGATTGCGGTAACTACCAACATGTAATTGCATTACTAGACCATCTTCGCTGCTCATACGGGCCATTTCGAATAGCATGTGGGCTGTGAACCGTTGGGCATTACTAACTTGAATTGAGCCTGCTAGTGCATTGGCAAAAATTGACTCAGCTTCTTCGTTTGAGAGTGGTGTAGTATCTGCTCGGAATGCTCCATGGTCTGTGGCAACTGCACCCATTGACTTAAAAAAATTGCGGCGTTCTTCTAAGGCTTGTATAAATGTTTTGTAGTTTTGGACTGTTATGCCTGAGAGTTCTGAAAGTGTGTTTATATTGTCTTGCCAGTTTTCCGTATCTAGATTGATTACGTTATCTGGTCTGAATGTGGGGAGGATGTTGTGCCAATTGTCGTTGTGGAGGGAGCGGTGGGGCTCGAGCCTATCCGTAACCCCATCGGTAGTACATAGCACCTCTATATTAAACTGATTAAAAAGCGCTCTAGGACTAAACTCAGGCTTAGCCAACTTTTCTTCA
>CALHRJ010000061.1 GCA_938038395.1 uncultured Deinococcales bacterium
TTCATGTACATGGTATTCAGGGATTACTGCGTGCGAAGGTACACCCAAGAGCCCTTCGTGAACCCACATGAGGTGCGATACATCTAAAAAGTTTTCAATGACACGAGGAGCCTGTGCGTCTATGCTGTAGGGTCCACAGGTTATGGTTTTGAAACCTGCTTCTTCAAATTCTGCATAGTTGGGAATGTCGTGTTGGGGGGTATCTAGAGAGAGCCAGATTAGGTTATAGCGTTCAGTAGCAGTATAGGAGGTGGCCCTGGCCTTTTCTGGAATATTCTGCTGATCGCCTTGCGCAGGGATATGCACACACTGCCCACTCGTATCATAGCGCCAGCCATGATAGGGGCAGACCAAACAGCCATCTTCTATTTTCCCTAGCGATAATGCTGTTCCTCTATGGATGCATAAATCTCTAAAAGCCTGAATTTCAGTATCCTGTCGCCCGTTTGGTCTCCATAGAACAACCTTTTCACCCATGAGTTCAACTTGTAGTGGTTCATCACCTAAATCAGAACTTAATCCCACAACATGCCAGTGTCCTAAAAGTGCCTTATCATCAATCATAAATTCCCTTAAGCTTCATTTTCTGAAATATAGGTGTTTTGGTCAAAGGCAAGTAGCCAAGTTTCAGTTGTACTATCTCGAATAAAGGTCAAATTCAGATAATAGTGTAAATGGTATTCGATGCCATCAGGGTCCAAATCGTCATAGTCAACTTCAAAGAGCACGTTACACATATTTGCTGTTTCTAAGCGTTGGACTTCTCGCAAATAGATTTTCCAGTCTTCGTCCTCAAACCATTCTTTATGGAAAGCAACAATACTTTCAAAATCTGTCATCAGTGTGCCATCAAGCAAGATGATGCTTAAGCGACCATCGCTCAAGAGTGTTTCTTTGAAGCCATTTAAGTCACGAGACTTAAATGCTGTGAGGTGTTTATCCAGAGTTTCTTCAAAAGTCATATTTAAAGCCATAATGGCTAGTTTAACCTTTTTGAGAGTTGAGATATATGTTGATTAGAAATTTAGTGTTGTTTAGGTAGACAAAGTATTTCGCAAACTATCTTGCAAAGTAGTTCAGTAGTTCGCCAAGCATTTCATAGAGCTTAGCTGAGTGTTGGTTTTGACTAGAAGTATGTTTTGTACCCAGATGAATCAAGAATGTCGTAATGCCAAAAATAAGCATAGGTTGGAAAGTGCTCATCTTTCTGTTCTTTTGAAGATACAAGCAACAACATGACTATGACATTTATCTTTCAGTTTAGGATTGACTTTTAACTTAAATGAACATAAGCAATTTCTACAGATATGCAATTGCTTATGTTAGAAGAACGTCAATTTTAAATTATGCTCTGTTTTTAGACTTGACTGTTTAGGCTATTAAATTGCTAATCCTTAGTATTAGTTAGGTCTTTGCTACAAAACGTAAGATGATAGGGACAATTGCGACAAGTTATTTTTCAAAAGACATGTTGAGGGACGAAGTTAAGTGTTATTTACTAGCTCAATTTATCGTAGTCATGTTTTTATAAAGTATAAAACTGAAAGATCTTTAGCACGAATTAATGCAAAAAAGGCGAATTAACCTATGAATAATAGGAATTCAATATTTAAGTATTTTTATGGGTATCTAAATATATGTATTTTTTGCCTAGATAGTTATTGAATTGTCTTTGCTAGTATTGCAGTCATAAGTGACTAACAAATAGATATAAATTTTTTATGTTTTGCTACATAAAAAAGAAAGACTCCACACTCGGGGAAGTGTAGAGCCTGAGGGGTGATTAGGACCCTAAGCTATGAATTGTCTTGATCGGGAAACCTTAAATTTATAACTTGGTTATCCATAATCTTCTGAAGTGTATTATTTTAGGTGTAGGGAAAGATTAGCTCTAAAAAGAAGCTGATGCTTACATTAGCTAGCATTTCAGAACGCTTTCTCTAATGATTTACCTAAGTTGTACCTATCTACCTAACATTTATATTACGAGATGGTTTTTTGAGAAACTATAATGACTCAAAAATGTGAAAATGTAAACAGTTGTGTGGGTCTGCTACTTAGGTCGCCCTAGTGAAAACGCATCTTGCGTCCGAATATAATCAGCCCCAGCCATGCGACCAACCACTTTTAGCTTCGAATTATCGATTTTGTAATCAGGTAACAGTACATAATCTTCAAAGTGCATATGTACTACCTCACCAATGATAACCGTAGCTGCACCTTCCCAATCACCAATTTCGTAAGTGTGTTTGACGATACATTCAAAGTGAATGGGGCTTTCTTGAACCCTTGGTGCTTTGACTGTTTTTGATGGCACAGGTGTAACGCCTGCAAACTCAAATTCGCTCTCTTCTGCATCAAGACTAGCAGAGCTTTGGTTCATGGCCTCAGCAGTATCTTCAGTCACGATGTTAAGCACAAATTCGTTAGAGGCTAAGACATTGTTTAGAGTATCTTTTCCGCCGTTTGGTGTCATGCCACAACTAAAAACTACATGAGGTGGATTGGCACAAATTGCATTAAAGAATGAATAGGGCGCAAGGTTGGCTATGCCAGCGGAGCTAATAGTTGAGACCCAGCCGATGGGGCGAGGGATGACACTACCTGTTAATAATTTATAGGCATTTTTGGGTTCTAAGTCTTGTGGGTTGATTTCCATTGCCTACTATGTGCATAGCTTTAGAGGATAGGCAAGGCGCATACGCTAGTTAAATGACACAACTTTCCAATTTGTATTGGATGCCAGACTATTTGAATATCAGGACATTTTCAAATGCTAAACTCAACTTAGTTATGCAGCTTACTTTGAAGAATGCCACCTTTCGCGATGTCACCGAACTTTGTATCTTTAATCAGTTACTGATTCGGGATGAAGGTAGTAATAATACGATGGTGTTGAAAGAGCTCGAGCAGCGAATGCTAGGCCTTTTCAATAATGGCTATCAAGCAACTTTCATCACTATAGATGATGTAAATATTGGCTATGTGCTTTTTGTAGAACGGAAGAATGATAGAGCTGAGCCGTATGTGTTTTTACGACACTTTTTTATTCAAGAGAGTTACCGCAGGCAGGGCATAGGCAAAGATGTCATTTCAAAACTTAAGGCTGTGCAGTTTAAAGATAAAAAGGTTTTACTAGAAGTCTTGGTTAGTAATGAAAGAGGCCGCAACTTTTGGGAAAGCTGCGGCTTTGAGTATCGTTCTATGACGATGGAACTGCCAATATAACTATTCAAGTTATATTAAAATAAGTCTTTCGATAATTCTTCCACTACAAATTTATCATAAGCCTCTGCATCCATCTTTCCTTGTGTCAAGGCTTTCACAAATGTTCCCATAGTCGGTACTTCTTTTGCATTTGCAAGAAACTCTGTTGTATCTGGATTCCATAATTCAGAACGATTCAAAGCTCTTGAGCAGTGGATATAGGCTTCTTCAATTGAAATTACCATAACTGATTTCGGTAGTTTGCCATCAACAACACAATGCTCCATAAGTTCTGGTTCGGTGGAGATGGTTGCTTTACCATTCACTCGAAACGTTTCGTTGACATTGGGTACAAAAAATAATATTCCTACACGTGGGTTATCAATAACATTTTTCAAACTGTCGGTGCGATTATTACCTTTTCTGTCTGGTAAAAGTAAAGTTCGTTCATCTAGAATCTTGACAAAGCCAATCTTGTCTCCTTTTGGAGAACAATCCATATAGCCTTTATCATTTGTGGTTGCTAAAACTATAAATGGTGAAGCAGCTATAAACTTTTGACTATTTTCATCAAGGTAGTCTAGGTCTTTAGCTATAGCTTCTGGACTGGCTTCACCATATAGTTCTTTTAAATCGTTATGTGATTTTACAATGTATTCAGGACTCATTAGTTGTTCCTTTCTTCAACCCTTAGCTCTTCAACCCTCACCCCGGCCCTCTCCCAAGCTTGGGAGAGGGGGTAACAGCTAGTGTCTAGAATAGTCTTTTTTATTCATCCCCTCTCCCGATGTCGGGAGAGGGGGCAGGGGAGAGGGTAGTCAATCAAGTAACTATACTTTTTAGTTACTCCGACTTTAGTTACTACGATAGTTTTTTAATGCTTCTTTGTAATCATTATCTTTAATTGGGGTAAAGATTTTTTCTGTATCTCGCTGAGCAAGTTTGATTGCACTATCGGTTACTCCAATGCCTTGCATAGCCAGAAGCGCAGCACCATAGGCAGCACCTTGGTTCTGAGAGAGGCGCTCGAGCCCAATCCCTAACACATCCGCATTCATCTGTAACCACATATCCGACTTAGCCCCACCGCCTGCAGTTAAGCAGGTACTTAAGGTGGTCAGTGGCGAAATAACATCAAGCGCATCCGCCATACTAAAAGCCACACCCTCAAGCACAGAACGCACAATATCAGCCTGATTTGTAGCTAAACTCAATCCTGTCCATGAGCCTCGTAAATCAGGATTCATATGGGGTGTACGCTCACCAGATAAGTAAGGCTTAAAGCTGACACCATTACTACCAATCTCACTTGTTTCTGCCAAAGCGGTTAAATATGAAAATGTATGGTCAGGCGCAAAGGTATCGTGGTACCACTGAAAGCTGCCAGCAGCAGAGAGTGTAACGCCAAGTAGGTTATAGCCACCATCCGCATGACAAAAGAGATGTACTCGACCTTCAGGGTCAGGCTTTGCTTCGGTGAGTGGTGCAAAGATGACACCAGACGTACCTAAGCTGAGTGTACCAAGAGTAGTATCAGAACTCGATAATCCTAAGCCAATGGCAGCAGCAGCATTGTCACCACCACCAGCAATGACAGGCAAACCTTCTGGTAAATCTGTAGCCTGTGCCATAGCAGCAGTTAAGGTACCCGTTTGTTCATG
>CALHRJ010000062.1 GCA_938038395.1 uncultured Deinococcales bacterium
TTAATTTATAGAGTTCTGTAGGGTGGGCTATGCCCACCAAGTGGAGAGAAAATCCTATTGATTAAGTCAAAAATATGCTAATCGGTTTTGACTTTGTTTTTTTGCGTTTTGTAATAGCAGTTGGAATGTTGAGGCACAAAATGCGGTGGGCACAGCGCCACCCTACATGGCAACGCTTCTGACTAAAGAAGCATTGCTGTTGCGGGAATTAATACTGCAAATGCTATGTAAATAATAGTGGGTTACTTACGCACTTAACCAAAAGAAAAAAGCTTGGGTGATTAGGCCCAAGCTTTTTCTATAGTTCTTATTGTTAAGGTTCTTATGCTTTATGTGGATTAAGTTTTTCAGGGTCTATGCCTAAATCTTTAATAGCTTTAGCAACAACGCTAGTTTCAACTTCGCCATTTAAAGACATTTCATAAAGGGTTGCAACCGTAATATGCTTTGCATCCACTTCAAAGAAGTCTCTGAGTTCTTCACGTGCTTCAGAGCGACCAAAGCCGTCTGTACCTAACGAGAGCATTGGTCTAGGTAAATGTCTTGCAAGTGAGTCTGGCAGAATCTTTAAGTAGTCAGAAGCAGCTACAAAGACACCTTCAGCATCTTTGAGTTGTTCTTGTATGTAGGACTCTTTTGGTGTTTCTTCTGGGTGGAGTCTATTCCAGCGCTCTGCAAGTAAAGCATCTTGATGTAGTTCTTTGTAACTTGTTATGTTCCAAACAGTTGCATCAATACCGTAGTCTTTAAGAAGCTCTTGTGCTGTTAGGACTTCGTTCAAAATAGCACCACTACCAAAGAGTTGCACTGCTTTGCCTTCGCCTGTTGCTGGATTGTATTTATACATACCTTTCAGCACGCCTTGTCTTAGTTCTTCAAAGCTTAAGTGCGTTGGCATATCTGGCTGAACATAGTTTTCGTTCTCGATAGTAATGTAGTAAAAGATAGCTTCTTGCAATTCATACATGCGGTAGATACCTTCACGGATGATGATGGCAAGTTCATAGCCAAATGCTGGATCATAGGCTTTACAATTTGGAATTGGATAAGCCAAGACATGGGAGTGACCATCTTGGTGTTGCAAACCTTCACCAGCAAGTGTGGTGCGTCCTGCAGTACCGCCCATAAGGAAGCCACGGCAACGCATGTCGCCTGCTAACCACATTTGGTCACCAATACGCTGGAAGCCAAACATAGAGTAGTAAGTAAAGAATGGAATGGTATTGATGCCATGTGTAGCGTAAGCCGTACCAGCAGCAATGAAAGAAGACATAGAGCCAGCTTCAGTAATACCTTCTTCTAGAATTTGGCCGTTTTGTGCTTCTTTATAGTAGAGCAAGTTATCTTTATCGACTGGTTCATACTTCTGACCAGCATGTGCATAGATACCTACCTGACGGAAGAGTGCTTCCATGCCGAAGGTTCTGCCTTCATCTGGAATGATTGGCACGATTAGGTTGCCAATTTCTTTATCTCTTAAAAGTTTACGTAGCATGTTTACAAACGCCATGGTGGTAGAGAATTCTCTATCGCCACTGCCTTGGTAAAACTCTTCGAAGAAGCTTTCGTCTGGTGTGGTTAACGGTGGTGCTTGTTCGATACGTGCTGGCATACCGCCGCCAAGTGATTCACGGCGCTCCATCATGTATTTGTACTCAGCAGTATCTTCGCCAGGTTTATGGAATGGGTATTGCGAAATTTCAGCATCAGTGACAGGAATGTTGAAGCGGTCACGGAAGTAGCGCATTTCTTCTTCGTTCAGCTTTTTCTGTGAGTGGGTAATGTTCTTACCTTCACCAGCTTCGCCAAGACCGTAGCCTTTAACAGTACGTGCCAAAATAACGGTTGGCTTGCCTTTACCCATGTTGTCATGTGCATGTTTGTAGGCAGCGTAGATCTTAATTGGATCATGTCCGCCACGGTTTAGTTTGCCGAGTTTTTCGTCGCTCCAGCCTTCGATTAGGGCTTTGAGTTCTGGAGTGTTGAAGAAGTTTTCACGAAGTTCACGTGCGCCGTAGGCTGCGTAGCGTTGCGATTCGCCATCGACAAGTTCTAAGAAGCGCTTGTTTAGGTGACCTTCGGTATCTTTTTCTAGAAGTTCATCCCACTTACTACCCCAACAAACTTTAATGACATCCCAGCCAGCGCCACGGAAGGTGCGCTCGAGCTCCTGAATAATCTTGCCATTACCACGCACAGGTCCATCTAGCCTTTGAAGGTTACAGTTAATAACCCAAACAAGGTTATCAAGGTTTTCGCGAGAGGCTAGCGTAATCGCTCCTAATGATTCTGGCTCGTCCATCTCACCATCACCAAGGAAAGCCCATACACGACCAGTGTTTTCTTCTTTTAAGCCTCTATCAACAAGATAGTGGTTGAACCTAGCTTGGTAAATGGACATAATCGGACCAAGACCCATTGAAACCGTTGGAAACTGCCAGAAGCTTGGCATAAGCCAAGGGTGCGGGTAGCTAGAGAGTCCTGGGTGATCATCTTGAAGCTCACGGCGGAAGTTACGTAAGTGCTGAACATCCAAACGGCGTTCCATGTAAGCACGTGAGTACATACCAGGTGCACTGTGACCTTGTACGTAGACCATATCGGCATCTTTGCCAATTTCAGGACCACGGAAAAAGTGGTTTAGGCCAACATCGTAAAGTGTTGCGGAAGATGCAAAACTTGAAATATGCCCACCAATGCCATCGCTGTTTTTATTGGCACGAGTGACCATCGCCATAGCATTCCAGCGCATAATCGCACGAATGCGACCTTCCATAGCTAAATCACCAGGATACTCAGGTTCATCTTCTGTGCGAATGGTATTGATGTAAGGCGTATTTGCAGTGAAAGGAATACTTGCACCTTGCACCTTGGCAAGTGCTTCTAATTCTTGCAATAACTCAATAGCACGGTCTGGACCAGCACGTTCTAAAACATGTTGTAAGGACTCGAGCCATTCTTTTGTTTCAATCTTGTGTAAGGCTTCTTGGTCTGCACTACTCAGTTCTGCTTCTGGCAAAGCACTATTGACTGAATCTAGAATATCTGCCATTCGAACCTTCCTTTCAATTAAATCCACTAACTTTGAAACTAGATTATTCCTAGTTGTATTACTAAATCCTTGTATAAGGTCTAAGCTGCCTTAAATCTTGCCAACTTAGACTGAAATCTTAGTTTGCTCCCCTACTTAGTTGACTAATCATCGTATAAAAAGAAATTAGAAGACTATACTAGACTAAGGAACTACATATTAACCGCACCGTAACCACTTTATAGGTCCAATAAATACAATAAAGTCACTATAGTTAAGGTTCTATATAAGGAATAAATTAAACATAAGACTACATACCAACTCTTATTAGAGTGAGTTTAATGCCGTTTAATGCGCACTCATCTCTAAAACTTAAGTGAGTGTAGCACTAGAATTGCTACAATAAAAGTTAGCAAGCTACTATTTTTGTATTTATTTTTTGTTGTTAAAAAAGTACACAGCTTTTGAAAAAGTCTTACTTTACTTATTAGAACTCTCTTAAAAATGCTGCAATATCTTTATCGGTAAGGTACTGACTTTGTGCACGTTCTGCTTTGATAACACTAGCAAATTCATCAACAGCTTTAGCTAAAATGTCGTTTACCACAACATAGTCAAATTCTCGCACAGCTTTGATTTCTTCTCTGGCCCTGGCTAAGCGCTTTTGAATCTTTTCTTCGGAATCTGTACCACGACCACGCAAACGTCTTTCTAGCTCAACTAAGCTAGGTGGTGCTATGAAGACCATGACTGCGTCTGGCATAGCTTCTTTCACTTGGCGTGCGCCTACTAGCTCGAGCTCCAACAACATATCCTGCCCAGCTGCTAATGCTTTTTCAACAGGTTGACGTGGCGTACCGTAGTAATCACCAACGTACTCAGCATGCTCGAGCATATTGCCAGCATCTATGGCGGTGGTAAATTTTTCTTTATCGTAAAAATAATAATGCTTGCCTTCAACTTCGCCCACACGCTTTTCGCGGGTAGTTGCAGAAATTGAGTAAAGCATATTGTCAATATCAGGCAAAGCTGCTTGGCGAATGGTGTCTTTACCAACGCCTGAAGCACCGGTCATTACAAATAATATTCCTTGGCGTCCCATAACTATATAGATTCCTTAAACATTAACTTAAACGCGTCCTTTGCAGAATGTCTGAATGACAAGCACCTAAATAATTGCAAATAGGCTTTGAAAAAATAGGCTTTGAATATGAATTGAAGAATGGGGGTGTAAGAATATCGACCTAAGAATGGTATGGCTGAATTAGAAAAGGAATTCTTTATAGTAATTACTGACATAGTTAACAAGGTTGATGTGCTTTCTTAAAAGCTTTTGAAGGATTAGACTAAAATTATACCTATAAATCTAACCTGTCTTACTATAGCGCTTCAACATGCCAAAAGTCTTAAGGATTGACAGTGTAAGTACCAAGCTAAAATTATGTTTAACTATTTTTGTAGCTCTAATCGTAACGAATATTCAATCCTGTAGAGGCTTAGTATGTAATCAGCTACTGTAACGTAATTTTGCGCACCTACTTATTAACCTAAACAGTTAGATTTAGCATACTTCAAAATGACTTTTTAATACCAGGAACAGCTAAATACGGCAATATTAAGTAAGACTGTTTATCTTCTTTAAAAGTGAGTTTTGAGCCTGATGGTGAAGATTAGGTTGACTTAATATTTGATTTATAGCGATTTGCATACTGGCATTACTTTATTAAGTAATTTTTTGTTGCACTAGTAATGCTATTATCCATTGCATTACCTGTCATTTATCTGCTGTTAGCCTTACGAACTTTCTTATGTCAGACAATCCATTTATATCCTCCAACACAACACTTGTTATAGCTCATCAAGGTGGTGAACGCTTATTTCCAAGTAATACCCTTTATGCATTTGATGAAGCGTACAAACTTGGCGTTGATATGTTTGAATTAGATATACATCAGTCTAAAGATGGTCACCTTATGGTGATTCATGACGACACGGTTGACCGTACGACCGATGGTCAGGGTTATATCAAAAACATGGATTTAGCAGAGATACAAACCTTAGATGCTGGCTACTATTGGACTAAAGATGGTAGTACCTACCCCTACCGTGCTCAAGGAATCAAGATTCCAACTTTAGCTGAACTGTTTGAACGCTATCCAACTATGCCAATGGTGATTGACATTAAGCAAAAAAGTCCAGAGATTGAACAACAGTTATGTAAATTGCTGAGGCAATTTAATAAAACAGACGATACAATTATTGGTTCTTTTCATCTGAATGCACTCAAGAAGTTTCGAGTTCTATGTCCAGAAGTACCTACTAGTTTGCAAGCAATTGAAAGCCTTAAGATGTTACTCTATAGTTACTTATCTTCAAAGTTAGTGTTTAGCATGTTTAGACCGAAGGCTCGAGCCGCCCACGTACCCATGCGTGCAGGTTGGATTCAAATAGTACATCCCAAATTTGTAAAATTAGCCAAACAAAAAAATCTTGCTTTACACGTTTGGACCATTAACGATGTTCAAGAAATGAAAGAGCTGATAGAACTAGGTGTCGATGGCATCATGACTGACCGACCTGATTTGCTTTTAGAAATTTTGGGTCGGTAAAGTTAGCTTAGCTTGCTAACCATTAAAACTAGCAATGGGCTCATTAGTACAACATCTGCCAAAACTCGCTTGAGCTTGGTTGACGTGTTTGTGTGGTTCACTAGCCATAACCCCATACAACTTAGACCAAAAGCTATTTTTAAACTCAAATCAAAAGGTAAAAGCAAGCTTAGCGCACAGAGACTAATAACCGCTAGTTGAAGCACATTAGAAAGTTTGTGCACATCAGTAGTACGAGCTAGGGAAGGTTGCTGGTGTGAAACATCAACAGATTTTTCCCAAAGGCTAATGAAGCTACAGTTTAAAAAGCAAAGACTGGCAAAACAAAGCGTTGCTAAACTAAATAAAACAACTGTTGAGGCATCTAATTGCGACCATAGGCTTAGGCCAGTGCCTACAGCAAAGACAATGCCAATTTGTAATTCTTTTGGTAATAATAATATTGGTTCTTTTAACAGATGCAAATTTGCTAAGTATAGCAGGACGATTCCTGACAGTAGGCATCCGTGGAGGAATAGGGTGGGCTCGAGCCCACGCACAGCCACAAACAAAACCACAATCGCAACAAAGATCGCAACAAAAACAACAGGTCTAAAATGACGTTTGTAAAATGCATGTCTTTCTGTCTGTGCCTCATCAATCACAATACTATCAAAACAACGATCAGCTACATAAATTAACCAAACAACTGCAAATAAAAGTAATGAATGTACAGGTCGAAGCGCAAGCTGAAAACTTTCGGCAAGTAAGGCTTGCCATGCTATAGCAACAAGAGGTGCATCTAAGGAAAGTACTGTTAGCCAAGCCCACCAAACTATTTTTAGCCCAGGCTTTACTAGCCCCGCGTTTACTATCCTAGGCTTTGCTAGTCTAGCTTGTGATTGCTTAGCTTGTGATTGCTTAGCTTGCGATTGCTTAGCTATTGATTGATTGTGAAGTGTTTTATCTTGAAATTCTTGTAGCTTAATAGCGTCTAAAGAGTGATTACTTGACCTAAATCTTGACCCAAATAAAGGTAACTTTGCTACTACATTAAAGAAAGTTCTAAGCTGGAAATCTTTAGTTGGAACAAAGCTCTTTTTAAGATTCCGCTTAAGACTCACAGTCTTTAAATTAGGTCTTTAAGCTTTTGTTTTTCAAGAGGTGATTGTCTTATATTTCTTATTGATATATGTCGTTTTAAGCTACTTTCATAAGTCAAGAACTGATTTTTATCCATATTTTTAAAGCCTTAGGTATTTTCGACTGGGATGGTATAATTAGAGTTTTGGCAATCTGTAAGTTTGCGAAATCGCTGCTTTCAGTATGTTACTAGTGGTATATAAATATCAATATTAGTTTTTTGTAGTCATCAACTGATATCTATTGATAAATTTACTGGTTTCTAAATCTCTTGAAACTTTCTTTGAATCAATACAGGGGTATAAAAAGTTAGTTTTATTGTTTTGGATTCATTAAAAAGTAACTATAGGTAAAGAAAACTACATACTATTGTTATTCATATGCTAGATTTACTTTATGTTAGTAGGCTAATTTTAAGGGCTGGAATAGCTATTTCACAAACCAAAATTTTTCAACTAACGAATACACTTTATTAGGAGAAGTATGTTAAAACGTAAACTATCACCACAGACGCTAGCAGTACTTAAGTACATGTTAGATAACCCAAAAGGGGACTTTTATGGGCTCGAGCTTATCGAAGCACTCGGTCAGCCAGCAGGCACAATCTACCCAATTCTTACACGCTTAGAAGAAATTGGTTGGATTCAGGGCGAATGGGAAAGCTATGAGCGCAAAGACAAAGGCCGTCGTCGTCGTCGCTACTATCTACTTACCAAAGAAGGTAAAAAAGACGGTAAGAAGTATCTTGCAAACGGTATTAAAGAATTAAGCAAACTTGGTCTTTTAACACCACCTAAAGCTAAAAAGTAATTTTGTCAAAATTCAAAATAGTACTAACACAAACTTTTATTTCGCCTCCAAAGTAACGTTAGTACTTAATAAATAACATCGCAAAAAATTTAAAACTCCAACATCCTAATGATGTTGGAGTTTTTTGATTTAGTACTGAAGTGAACAAAGGATGTCGTAACCATAAACTGCATACCTATTTTTTGATTATCTATTTTTTGATAGTCCATCCTTCAGTTCTCATTGAGTATCTCCTACTAAACTTTATGACATCACATAATCAACCTAGTATAAGTCAGGAGACATGTTTACTACTTTTATAAAAACATAAATAAACTGATTTTTCCAAATAGCTTAAACGTCAGATGCTTGGCATTCATAGTCTATAAAGTACAAAGTAAATTGCAGATTGTTGAAGAACTTCTTTTACACGGTACTAGCAGTCTTAACAGAAGGTTCTAAATTGTATCGCTGCTATCAATAATGCAGATGCTACTAAAGTAAGGTGCGTCTCACTTTAGGTTGAGGGAATACCTAAGTAGCTTATTTCATTTGATGGAGACACACCTTGCAGATTTTCAAAAAGTGAAAACTTTTAGGTGCTGAAACTATTTTAACTTTGGATAGAGCGCGCACACTAAAGTAAAGTTCTTTTTGGGCTAATCGTTGATACACTACTAACTTAGCAAGACATTTTCAAACAGTAAGTTGACACCTCTATTAAATTAGTTATTTGACTAGATAGCGTTACTGACTAGGATTTAAGTTTTCTGAATTAGGTCGTTTTACTTCTTTACTGTCCTCAAATAAAAACAAGGTTGAGTCTATAAATAGGTACTTTCGGAAATTCATAGGTGGAATTCGTAGTTATTTTTGATAATCTTCCTAATATTTTTATTGACGATTACTAACGTTTTTAACCTGAATAGCCCTAGTCTTAAACGATTATTCAAAAAAAGAACAATCTTCTAACTTTTCAGCAACGATTTCCTATTAGAACCATGCGCTCCAACCCCTAAACTCTATCTTGTCTTGGTTGGGGGTATAGGAGCGCAATACAATGAAACGTAGGTTATATATGGGAGCTATGATGCTTTTGCTGTGTATGTTTAGTACGGCACTAGCACAACAGACTTACCAAGCTATCGTTGTTGGTGACCAACTTAGTTGGGAAGATAACAATCTTAGCATGACCCTCCTCGTTACAGAGCAAGCTGATGTAACTGTGGAGATGTATTCGCCTGGATTTGACCCCGACGATTACCGTGCAGAGCTTAGGGGCGGCACGGAACTAGGAGACGAGCGATATGACGAAGGTATGGGAACCTTACGATCAGAATTTAGCTTACTCCAAGGGAATAAAGTTCTGGCAAGTAAAACATATGGTGTTGAAGCACACCGCAATGACATTTTATATCAAGGTGTCCTTGCACCAGGGGAATACGTGCTTCACTCGAGCTTTTTTGGAAAAGCAAAAAATGCTTTCAACTATAGCATTGGTGCAAATCCGCAGCGTGCGATAAGCCTATTTATAGAGCCTTATCAAGCAGTTGTTAATCCATCACATACGAACTACAACGTTCATCGTGGTGATTGGCAAGTGCCTTTCCGCATGCGTAACAACACTGGGGAACCAATGCGTATCGGCATCTTTGATGGCGATGGAAGCTTTGAGCTAGATTTCCGATTAGGAAAACCGGACGGTAGTTGGGAAGCACAGCCGGTATCTGGCGATTTACAGTGGATGGATTATTCACTAGCACAACAGGGGAATTACGAGTTTAACTTTAAGGTGCCTGAGGGGGCTTATCAATACACAAATACTATCGCAATGCGATCAGACTGCCGTCTACAAGTCGAAGCAAACAGCTTTTCTTGTGTACGTCCAGCAACATTTAGTATTGATAAAACTGTAACACCATCGCAAGCTATGGTTGGCGAAAGCGTCCGCTATAACATGCGTGTAAGCAATACTGGCGGAACATGGGGAACAGTGCGGGTAGATGATTTCTTACCGCAAGGGTTATTAGGGAGCAATTTACAAGAAACACTAAGTCTTTACCCTGGGCAATCACAGGAGCTAAGTATTCTTGCTTCTGTTGATACAAATGCACCAGATTACATCGTAAATACAGCAACAGTCAGCAGTACAAGTGGATCATCATCTGCAAGTGCAGCACTGTATGTTAGTCAACCAGCAGCAGCACCTGCACCAGCTCCAGAAGTGGTTTATGTAGAAGTGCCTGCGGCTCCAGAAGTGGTTTACGTAGAAGTGCCAGTTGAAGTACCAGGTGAAACTGTATATATAGAAACACCAGGCGAGACTGTATACGTAGAAACGCCAGGTCCAACTGTATATGTAGAAACACCAGGTCAAACTGTTTATGTAGAAGTTGAAAAACCAGTCTACATACAATCTCCAACACCACCTGCACCAACACCAGAAGTGGTTTATGTTGAGGTTGAAAAACCAGTTTACATTGAAACACCTGTATACATAGAGCTACCTGCTGAGCAAGTAGTTGTTACTAAAACAGAATATGTCAATGTAGAAGTACCTGTAATTAAGTATGTAGAAGTACCCGTACAGTCAGAACCTGTTACACAAATTGTGTACAGAGATCCACCTGTACGAATAGAGCCACCTGCAGCACCTGCTGAATTTACGCTTACTAAGAGTGTTGATAAGTCAGTTGCTGAAGTTGGTGAAGCAGTAAGTTTTGAAATGGTTGTTACCAATATTGGTGGCACTGCAGGTGAATTCTCGTTCAGAGATATTCTGCCAACAGGTCTAAATAAAGTAAACGATATTCTAGACACTGCAACACTAGATGCAGGTAAGAGTAAGCGTTATAGACTCTATACAGAAGTGAACGATGAAGCTCCAGAGGTTATCGAAAACTGTGCAGTTATAAATAGTAGTGCAGCGAGTAACGTAACAGCATGTGCAAGTGTCATTGTTAAGCGTCCTGCACAAACAATTCAGATGATGCTCCTTAAAGAAGCATCTCCAACAGCTGTGCAAGTTGGCGACATTGTGAACTTTACTCTAACAGCGAAAAACATGAGTGCTCAAGCACAAGAGTTTACGCTAGAAGATAACCTTCCAGATTACTTAGAAGGTAGTAACTTTACAGAAACCTTTATGCTAAGTGCTGGTGAAGCACGCAGCTTTAGAGTAAGTGCTCGTGTAGCAAATAACGCACCAGAAGTTATTGTAAATGCTGCAACACTAAGCAGTGGTGGACATTCTGCAACAGCAACAGCGCCAGTCTATGTATTTGCGCCAGAGCCAGTAGTCGTAGTACCTCCTGCACCGCCAGCGCCACCTGCGCCAACACCAGAAGTTGTAGCACCACCTGCGCCAACACCACCTGCACCTGCAAGCTTTAGTATTGCTAAAATTGCAGTTCAGGATACCGTACAGGTTGGTAATGTTGTAGATTTCGTAATTGGAGTTAAGAATACAGGTGAATCTGCTGGTATGGTTGATCTAACTGATATTCTACCTGCAGGTCTTGAGGGTACTGACCTTTCTACACAAGTTGAACTTGTGCCAAATGAGCAGCGTACCTTCCCGATTAGTGCAACTGTGCGTGAAGATGCGCCAGATGTCATAGTCAACAATGCTTGTATAACAAGTATCAATGGTGAACAATGTGCTATGGCACAGGTTAGAGTTATTAGACCTGTTGTTCGTCCTGACTTTAAGCAACTTCGTTTTTCAGAGATTATTTTGAACTATGGAACTGAAGCAATCAACACAGTCTTAGCTGCAAGCGTATTGGTTGGTCACGTACCACCAACAGGCTCGAGCTATGCACCTGGTAGTAGCTTCTTCAACGGTAATCCTATAGCCGACCCAGTGATTGACGATCAAGGTCGTTTACTCTGGTTAGTAGATAGTACTCAAGGTCAAGTTAGCTATGGTGTACAACACGAAGGTAGCTTGCCACCAGTTGCAGAACCAAGCGTAACACTTCGTACTGCAGACCGTGAAATCAGACTACTTGGCGATGTATCTTTTGATATTCTTGACCAACTAGGTCTAAACCAACAAGCTATGATGCCAACACAATACGTAGGCGACATTGCAATCGTTCCTTACCAAATCAATGTTGGTAACCGTGAACACGTTGACTTAGGTATCATTTTGCCAGCAGATGTAAGCATGGAACATGACTACATCACAATCGCTGCAAACCTTGACTTCGTAGATGCAGATGCAGAACCACTTGTATCGGGTTATCAAGTCCTGCTTGATGAATACGGCGAAGCAAGAATCCGTTTTGAACCACAAACAACTGTTAAGCAGTTAGAACTAGAAATTGCTTACGGTGATGTGCTTCGTACAACAGACTTAACCTTACTTGGTGCAGATAGTGCTTTCTATCACTACCACGTAAGTATGACTGCACGCCTTCTTGGTGACGACATTGCAGCCAATGGCTTCGGTCAAGGCTACGCTGAAATCCCATTCGCTGGTGGTACCTTCCAAGCTGCGCTTGATATTGGTGCAAACTACGAAAAAGATGACACAGATGCTTATGGTTTCTCTATGGATACAGACCGTGGTCTTGTTAATAGACAAACACCAATTGAACGCTTCCAACTTACTGGTAGTGGTCAAGAAGCACAAGGCACACTTCGTTCTGATGATGGTATTGCAGCTCGTTTTGATAGCGAAGCAGTTAGCATTGGCTACTATGGCGGTGGAACAAATGTTCCTGGCTTAAATGGCGGTCCAGATATGACTGCTGCACGCATCGATACACATGGTGACTTTAAAGTATCTGGCTTCGCAGCTATGGTTGCAGACAGTGCAAGAAGCATCGTTTATGACAAAGAAGGTAAAGACGGTAATGGTCGATTAGATGGTACTAGAACATACCTAATTGGTGAACCAGTTGCACGCTCGAGCGAGCGCGTAATCATCAGCACAGTTACAGGTGAAACTGTACTTACCCGCTTTGAAGACTACACCCTTGATTACCAAACTGGTTTGCTAACACTCGCTAAACCACAATGGTACGTCGATGAGAACTACAACCCAGTTACAATGCGTGTTGACTATGCTCCAGCAAATGCAGCTCGCGATAAAGTAGCCTACGGTGCAGGTGTTTCATATGACTCAGGTGATATCCGTGTCGGTGTAGGCGTTATGGACTTACAAGGTCCAGACGGCTTAGAACTAGGCGCTCAAGCAACCTATCAAGCAGATACATTTGGTGTGAACCTTGCGTATCATGCGAAACTCGCAGAAGAAGGTTTAAAAGACAGCACCTATAGTATCAATACTTGGGGTAATGGTGACTTTAATCCTTTCGAAGCAAATGCTGAAATGACCTTCACAGATCAAGGTCTTCAAGGTAAAGGTCGCTTAGGCTATAGCATCTATGATAGTGGTACAATTGCGCTCGAGCACAAAGGTAGTCAAGACAGCCACGGTGACGTTAGTAACCGTAGTGATGTGCTTTACGAACAACGCTTTGGTGACTTCGGTATCGGTGCTGGTCTAGGGTATGGCTGGGAACAGCAAGTCCTAAACGGAATTGTCCGAGGTCTATATAGCACAGATGCGCTTGACGTGAATGTTACACATGCACAGCCTTTCCAAGAGGGTACAAACGCAACTACGAACTTAGATAGCAGCATTCGTATAGATGAGAACTTGTCACTCAATACAGGTCTTAACTACGAATGGGGTAACGAGCTTCAAGGTGTTATCGGTTTAGACCAACGTCTTGGCGATGCTAACTTAAGTGTTGATTACCAACTACCAACAGCAAGTGGCGACGGCAACCGTGCAAGATTCGGTTTAGATGTACCACTACCACTTTCAGAGAACTTAGATTTAGACCTCTCAGCAGGTTATGAGTACAAGTTCGGTGTTGGTCAAAAGCAACTCGCATTTGGTACTGGTCTTCGCTATCACACAGACGGCTTTAACGCCACTGTTGGTACAGAAGTATCTATTCCAGAATCTGGCGATACAAAAGTCAGCCTGCGTACAGGCGCAACAGGTCAACTTGGTCGTGACCAAACCATCTCTGCAGATGTAAACTACCAAGTTATGCCAAACCTAACAGGTCGTGCTAGCTTGTCCTACGCACTGAAGATGCAACGCTTAACGCTATTGACCTATCACACACTTACCAACAGTGAAAAAGAGAACATCCTTAAGGGTGAAGTCTCACCAACTTTCCACTGGGCAGATAGTGTACAGATTCGTCCAAGCTTTGCGTACCGCATGGACTTCGATGATCCTAAAGCAGATACCTATCAGCTAAGCCTTGGTGGTACTTACCTCTTCGGTCTAGATGTCGGCTCATGGGATCCAACAATCGGTCTAGGTGCGTACGGTCACTATATCTGGCAACCTGGTACTGGTGAAGACGCAATGGGCGCAAGCATCGAGCTTATGGCTAAAGTTCTTGACCCACTATGGTTAAC
>CALHRJ010000063.1 GCA_938038395.1 uncultured Deinococcales bacterium
ACGAAACTTTCGGAAGAACCCTTTGCATTATACTGAAGTGAATAAAGGATGTCGTAAGCATAAACTGCATATCTATTTTTTGATTGTCCATCCTTCAGTTCTCATTGAGCATCTCCTACTAAACTTTATAACATCAAATAATCAACCTAGTATTAAGTACCAGAGAAAGAAGCGATACAAAAGCTAATAGGGCAAGAAGTGGTTGGCGTAAAATAGGCTAGACTATCTCAGTACTTTTATCTTCATTGAGAGTTCGTTTGTCTGTGGTCTACTTCTGTATTGCGTTCAAAAATTTTCTCCTTATATAGATCAAGGTACTTTTTGAAATATGCTCCTTGAATATTTTCGGTCGTAATTAAATCAACTTTTGCACCTAAAATTGCTTGCAGTTCCATCCATAGTTTTAGTAGGTTTCTTGAATTCTCTTTTTTAGAATGCTGGTTAGAGTCAAATTCAACTAACATATCAATATCACTTTTACCTTCTTTAAATCTCCCATCCACTACAGAACCAAAAACATATAGCCGGACAACATTGTTTGTATTGCAAGCTTCTCTAATTTCGCTTAGCTTAGTCTTTAAAAAAGGGTCAATCATTTTTGACGGATTTGGCGAATGATATATTGATCAGTAGTTTTAGAATCTTCTGCTAACAATAAAGCCTTTGAAATAATAATTGAGAGCATTTGATCTCCTTCAAAGGGAATGAATATTTTTTGGAGTTTCCGTTTTGAGATATCAGGAATAATACATAAATATTGATCATTAGGTTCCATTAGAATATTTCCACTTCCCATATGGATTTTGTAGTCACGGATTGACCCTTTTATGTGAAGATACTTTCCAGAAAATTTACATTTTTCTGCAATCTTGAGTTTTGGTATGATGTTTTTAAGTATTTCAGCTCTTGTTTTTGATCTCTCTGTTAACTCTGCATATGCATAGCTAGACCAATAATTCATGGATCTATCATTGCCTCTGTCATACCATCCTGGATCATTACCAATACTTGTAACGCCTACAAACATATCAATATCTCGCATGACTTCAGAAAAAATAATTGCTGGTACTTCAGATAGTAGAAGTTGTTTTTTCTTCGTATAAAAGGTGACTTCATCTGTAGTTACATGAGCAGAACCATAAACAGCAGAACGTTCTCCAAGATCTAGACCAATAACTCGAAGTTCTGCTATAAAATCGCTATCTGGAATTCTGTAGGTGGCTTTATCATCATGGGTGAGTCCACTAGGAGACCATCCCCTTACCTTGCATAATGCAGCAACATGATCTTTATTTACTATATGACTGGCAAATCTATTTGAGTAGGTTTCAGTAGTTAACTCAGCATCAGTAATTATGTAGATTTCACGGAAAGCTTGTTTGAATGGTTGGAATATCTGTTGTGAGAGAATATAGTCTCTCCACCTTAGAATGTAAGCACTTTCAAACCCAATCGGATGCCAGAGTGAAACTTCTGTATTTTTCAGCTCAGTGTCTTTTAATTCGTCAGAGTAGGAATTCCCTTCGCCATCCACAAAACCATTTTTGGAAAGAATTAGATTAGTGTTTAAGTTATCGCTTTTTAAATTCCAAATCAGGTCTTTGGCTAATACACGAACAAGGTTATTTTCCAAATAGTTTTCTCTAAAGCTTGAATAGGGGATAACTCTATTAGTTAAGTAGAAATCTTCAAGCCTTTTCTTGTGAGAACTGATTGAGGTTTTGATTTGCTTTATATTTTTCTTAAATTCCTTGATTTCATTTGGGAAGTCATCTTTTAATCTCTTTGGTAAAGTTTTTTGTCTTTTTCCTTCGTTAAGCTGGTAATAAGTCTCTTGTTCTTGAGAATTATGGATTTCAAAAACACAATCGATACCATCGACTGTAAAAATGTATTTAGATTCAGAATTGATACCAAAATCAGGAATCACAGTTTCTTCAATTTCCACTTTTGTTTTGCCTGATTTCTTGGCGATAACTGTAATCGCTTTGTCAATACGTTTCAGTATATTTTTATTCTTGGCCTTTGCTTTTAAATTAGTGAGTCTTGGTATACTAATCTCTTCAGGAAGTAAACTATAGACATGTATGGCATCTTGGGATGTATTTGGATTTGTAAGTGCTAGTTTGTCAACCAATTCAATAAATCTTGGGTCATTGTTTATTATGGTTGAGTGGATAAATCCCCTCAAAACTCTTCCACCCAAAGATTGATAAAAGTAATTTTGAAAGTTATTAAGAAAAGCGCGTGTTTTCAGCTTAAAGAAACCTTCTACAATACTATCATCCCCATACACTTTCTTTACCCATTCAGGAATAGCCTCACCATCAAATCCTAAGTCATCTTGAATTTGTTTATTGGCAGCAACAGCTCCTAGTTGAGTATAACGCCTTTGATTTTCTTTGCTTTTTTCAATACAATCGTTAATCCATTTACTTCCTATGGATATAAATTCCTTTTCACCAATGTTATCTATCAATTCTTTTGCTTCTAAATACCATGATTTTGATGGCATTTTGTTGTGTTGATCCAATAAAATGAAGTGCGTAAATAGAGTAAACCAAAGCTCACTTATATCATATTCTGTATTTAAAAATTTCAAAGTGCGTACATTAGAAGTGGGTTCAGTCTTAAATTGAATATTGGGCACTCCAACCTGAATTTCTTCCTCAGCTTCACCTAAGATTTGATTGTTTAATTTCTTCATATTACCCTCCTCCAGATAGCAATACTTATTCGATAACTCGAAATTCAAAAATTTATATTAGTTGTGTTTAGTTGTGAAGTGTCGTAGGTCATGTTACTTATTAGTTTACTATAAATACTATTCTCTAGAAGTACACGAAAATAGGCCAATCAGACCAATAAATAGGTGTATCCCACTCACGGGTGAACGTATAATTCTATTAGCGACTTTGTAAGTTGATTTAATAGGTACATATCTATGATTTTTTTTCAAAAAGCGAAAAAAACTTTATTCGTATGAAATCTATTTCCAACTTTAGATGGGACGCACCTTCACTAAATTATGGTCAGAGAGAAAATCCGTTTTGATAGTTTTGGAGAAGCAGAAAGTAATAAATTTAGCCTAAGCATTAACAGGTTGACAAAGGCTTTTAAGTTGACTGTTTTATTGTAGATATTGACTGTGAGCCACAGTCCTACTCACTAAGCCAAAAGCCCATCAGAGATGAAATTCTCTGATGGGCTTTTCTTGTAAACTTATACAATTAAAAATACCTATAAAAGAAATCTATGTTGATATTCGTCCTTTTAGCTTTAATAATGAACAAGGATGATGAATTCCCAGATATCTAGGGGCTTGGCTCAAAAGAAAAAGAATCGACGTATGGCTTGCTAGACAAAAATTCTTTGTTTATACCCGTCGGCTTGTCAAGGGGGCTGTTCATTAATTAGGGGTCCGTTGATTAGGGGTCCGTTCATTAGCCTCTAACCCTTATGACGTCTAGCAATCTCTCGAATATGCGCTGGACCAACCTCACAACAGCCACCCACAATAGTTGCTCCTAAACTAATCCAACCATCTACAAAATCAGCATAGGTATTAGCATCCAAATCATCACGACTTTCAAGTGCATCAACAGTAGCTGTCGGATCTGCAAACTCAGTCTTAATTTTAGTAAAACCATTTGCGTAACCACCAACAGGTACGCCATTACCCACAAGTAGGGGCATAGCTTGATCCATACACTCTGGTAAAGAACAGTTTATAAGCAGCGCAGCGGGTTCAAATTCTTTTACCAGCGGCAAGATGTCTGTAACAGCTTCGCCTGAACGTAATTTTGTACCGTCATCATCTGATAACGATATGGCTACCCAAACTGGCTTCCCTGCTGTTTGTGCGCCCATCATTGCGCCTCTTGCTTGGTCTATTGACGACATAGTTTCACAGATAAATAAATCTACATAAGGCGCTTGTATTTTTGCGATTTCGGCATAGACTTCTGCTGCCTCTTCTGCTGGTGGTGCAAGATCAGGACGGTAAGACCAACCTGTTGGACCAAGTGCGCCAGCTATTTGACCTGAACCATGGGCATCTCGTGACCCTATAGCTATTTCACAGGCCGCTTTATGCAACTCGGCAAATTTTGATTCCATACCATGTGGTCTAAGTCTATCTCGGTGAATTGCATAGGTATTGGTGGTCGCAATCTCGGCACCTGCTGCAAAATAATCGTCATGGACTGCGCGTACAATGCTTGGGTCGTCTAGTAAAATTTGAGTTGCCCATAGGCTGGTTGGAGGTGTCGAGGCTCGAGCCACGAGCTCTTGTCCCATACCACCGTCTAATAATGTTATAGCCATAATGTTCTACCTTTTCTCCACAGTGTTATACATAGTTATACAATTTTAAATATGCTACACAATACCTAAATCAAGGCAAAACGTACGTCCCAACCATTGCGTAGCAAGGTATTGATTACAGGGTTACGAATCTCAGTTGCTACAAATTTATAGTCATGAACTTGAGCATTTCCAAAGCTTTCTCGTATTCCCCAAATAGCACCCTTTGAATAGCTTGCAGACACGCCACGAAAGTAGCCACCACTTAGTTTAAAACTCTTTAAATCCCGCCTCCAGCGAATCGATTTATGCACTTCAACGATGGTTGCCCGTTTTTTTGCCTCATCCAATTTCACAATCAGTTGATAAGACTTTTGCATACCTGAAGTTGACAATATGTCAAACCATTTTTCGTCTTCATAGCGCCACGTCAGCATATATTTATTTTCAGTGTGTTTTTTTACTGCAACAGGTACATCAAAGCTATTGATTGACTCAAGTTCATCCCTAATAACCGCTACTGCTACAGGCGTCCCTTCACCCTTAACAGTGGCTCTAATTATGACTATAAAAAAGGGAATGTAGGTCACAAAAACACCTACGATAAAGCTTAATGCTATCAAGTCCTGATAGTTTGGAAAAAGTCGAAACAAAGATAGAAAAATTGCTACCCACACAGCACAAAAAATAGCAAAGCCAACAAGGAACTTTACAACAGCTTTGCCCAATAAATTGACTTCCATAATCATTCGCTCCAAAACCTAAAAGAACCTAGTTTTCTAAAACTTCTCTAACTCTTAGATATCCTTATTCTCTAAATCTTGACGAATGTTTTCACTAATTTGTTCATAACCCTGACGCTGCTTAGGAGGTCTATTGATTTTGGCATGAACTTCAGGAATCAAAGCACGATCATGTTGGTCAGATGAATCTTCATAAAAAATAGCAGGTGGTTCTTTTGCTCCTCTAAGCAATTCTTTGGTTGTTGCATCTGGCTTTTCACGAATTTTATAACCCTGAAAGTCACGTTTATCACCCAAAGTATTGGTAATACTGCCAAACAAAAATAGTAGCCAGTTAAAAAGTAACGTAGCCACAATCCCAAAAACCAACGCATACATAATCGCTTCAGGCGTAATCGGCAAGCCAGGTTGATAATCTTTCATGGTCGCTATAGCAATAGGTCGCTCTAGATCAACAACCAAATGCTTCAAACGTCCGAAAATACCAGCTGTCTCCAAGTTTTCAACTAAAGAGCCTAGTCTATCGGTTCGAGCAATATCTCCAGCAAGCTTTTCGCCAATAAGCTGTACATCTGAACTCCCTTTTTGATAGTGAGCTACTAAGTTGCTCAAATCAGTTGTACCAACCGTTTGCTCTGCAATACTTTCGAAGCCCTTCAAGTTTTGAGTAGCTTCATCAAAGTGTCCACCCAAACGTTGGCGGTACTGCCCAATAAAGTTTGGTATTTGCAACCCTAAAATAACAGCAACTGCAAAAACTATTTTATCTGCTAAGTTTTTGAAAAGCCCTAAAGGACGTCCTAGACGCTTCATAGATTATCACCTACATCAGTGTAGCAAGAAAAATCGATTTCAACATTAAAATGCTGCCAGCAAAGTATCAACAAACCCAGTCATACCACGGTAACGCAAGACTTCTGGTGTCATACTCGCAACAGCCTCAGCAAAATCTTTTCTACGTTCTTGGGTATTTAAGGCTTCCCTAAGCGGTTGCTGAAAAATTCGGATAGTAAAGATACTTCGGTGTAAATGTGGAAAGGGTACAAGTGTTTGTCGTTCAGTTCTAAAATACAGTCTATCAACAAGCTGTTGAGGATCAGTAATATCAGCTAAGTCTTCGGCAGCCAGTGAATGGTCACCTACCAACAATATCGGATTCAGTGAAAGATCGTCACTGCTAGACATACCCCAGTTATAGCGCACAAAGGGTCCTTTGTAGGTCATGGCTTTCATAAGGTTACCCTGAGCTTTATTGAAGGTTTTACTGTGCGCAATCGGTACATGAATAGCACCAAAATCCAGCCCTAACTTTTCTTTTGGGTCCCAATGGGTTGGTAGTGCTACAAATAAACATTCAGCACGGTCATCCGTCGCACCTTCACCTGTTTTGTGCATCATGGCTAAGTCTTCTTGTATAGACAAGGTGAGTAAATCTGACAGTCTTGCAAATGGTGTCAAGCTATCTAAATGTTCAAAACAAAGCGCTGTCAGCTCAGGAAATAACGAAGTCTTAGTATCTTGCGATAGTATACCGTCTTTAGTTAGATAGATACCCAATAGTTTAGACCCAAAACTCGTTGCATCACTGTATATATACTCCGATTGCTCCTTTGCAACTATCTCAATCAGTTCCCAAAGGCACTGCTCCACATCTTCGAGCGCATCTGTCAAATAACACCGACTGTGCTCAGGATGATTTGCAAGCATGAATAACTTTGCTTTTACAAAATCAGGATAACGATCATCAAACCATAAAAGCGTATCTTCTGCTTTATTAAACAATGGCTTCCCAAGCTTGTACATATCGCTAGAGACAATAAAAGGAACTTTTACAGGAAAGGGAACAACTTCCTGAGGCAATTGGTCTAAGTGCATAATCTAAGTATAGTGCATGATTTAAATATAGTGCATGATTTAAATATAGTGCATCTTCTTTTGACTTGTGAACATAATCCAAGGCTCAACCACACCTGCTAAACTCAGCGCCTCGCCAGTTTGAACAGCTTTAATATCAAAAGCTGCCATTGTTAGATGCGTTGCTAATTCTTCCTGTGAATAGTAACTATAAAAACGTCCAAGTTTATCTCTTGTCGCACCTTTACCTAGTTTCATCGTAAGGTGAAACCAACCTTCAGGTTTTAAAGCAACATTGAGCGCTGCTAATATCTTGGGTAAATCTTCAGCAGGTGCATGTAACAAACTAAAGCTAGCCCAGACTCCATCATAGGTGTCAGCACTATTGATTTCAGAAAAAGCAGCTTGACGTGCACCTATATCATAACGCTCGTTTGCTAAACGCACCATCTCAGCAGATGCATCTACAGGATCAACTTCTAGACCATGACGTCGCATCGTTGCAGATGCGTCGGCAGGGCCGCAGCCTAAATCAAGCACATAACTTTTTGGGGCAAGCCTCTGAATAAAGGCTAGCAGCGTTTCATTTGCTGTGTCTTTGGTTAATGCTGCATAATCTTCTGCTTGATTATCGTAAACAGCAATTGTTTCTTGGTCAATAGAGTTTTTAGATTTAGGCATAGATTCGGCTCAATTCTCGCTAGTTCACTGTATATTAGCTTGTAAACCTAATCAGTATAATGGTTTTTTCACTCTTTGTGATATTTTGTGAGCTAAAAACTGGGCGTTATATTTCGACTAAAAAAATATAACGCCAAATGTTACGCCAATACAACGCCCCCCTTTCTATACTCAAGTCAGTTATTGATTAAGGTAATAAGTTCTTTATGAGTAGAAAGAGCAGATAACAAATAACTTAAATCAAAACTAATAATCTTAAGGAGGGTTCACGATGATGAACTTAAAGAAAAACAATGTAGTTAGAAATGTAGTAGTAAGCCTTATAGCAGTTATGTGTTTCGGTCTAATTGGTAGTACATTTGCACAAGGTCCTTATACAAAGACCGCAATAGAAGCTGGACCTATTTGGGATCAGGCTGATGCCGAATACAAGTGTCCAATAGTTGCAGTTGAGCATGGTGCTCCATGGAATGGTCAATGGTGGACAACAATTCCAAACCAAATGTCTGTCTGCGAACTAAACGTTCCCGATTACACCAATACCTCACCTGTAAATGGCTATAACGTAACAAATGTAAAGTTTACAGATAGTTATGGTAAAATCTTAGGCAACTTCCACTTAAGTACCAACAACACTTGGGTAGAAGATAGTACTACAGAACAAAATCGTTTTACCTTTAGTGAACGCAACAGAGACGAATGGTCAGTATACTTGTACGATGCTTCTCGCGATATGCATATTCAGCTTGACCTATATACCAAAGAAGTAAAATGGAATGGTAACAAACTCTACACAATCATGGAATCAAATGCTGTAAATGGTTACAGTGCAAATAGAGTTAACTTTAGTGATGGCTATGGAACATTGCTAGGCGACTTCCATAAAAATGCTGATGGTACATGGTCAGAAGACAGCATAACTGAAATGAAGCGCTATAGATTCACTGAGCGTAGCAGAGACGAATGGTCAGTGTATTTGTATGATGCTTCTCGCAACATGAATATTCAGCTTGACTTGCATACCAAAGAAGTAAAGTGGGATGGTAGCAAGCTTTACACAGTCATGAGTTCATCTTGGTAAATAGTTTTAGTAAATGTTTTTATAGGTAGAAATAAAGTCAATTGAAGTTTAAGGCTCGAGCTTGCGCTCGAGCCTTTTCTTTTTCACCAACTATACTCTACAGAAGAGGATAAGAACCATCTTCGTCATGGGTTTCTTTACCAGTCAGCGCAGGCGTAAATACACAGACAATTCGCAAATCAGTAATGGCTTCTAGTTTGTGTCTGTCATGTTTATCTAGGGTGTACATGGAGCCGGGAGCAAGCATGAATTCTTCCCCCGTCGCCATGTCCGTAAGCTTTGCTGTACCCTCAATAATCAAATTCGCCTCAACATGATTTTTATATTCCATCTCTTGTATTTGACCTGCTGCACACGTTGTTTGGGTCATGGTGAACCCTACCCCATCATCTTTGAGGAGATAGCGGGTGCTAGTCCAGACGCCAGGGTTTTCAGCGTATGCGCCACGGGCTTTTACTTCTTCTAGAGTTCTTACAATCATTTGGATACCTACCTTAATGAGTTTGCCTGATATTTCGAATTTCCTTTAAAACTATATACAAGCCGTAACCAGCAGGTATAAGCGGAAGTGCGGCTGTATACATGCCAGAAACATAATGAAATGTACCATCTTCTAAAAACGGAAACACAAAATGTGAAAGTTCAGCAATGGTCATCGCTACAAAAAAGAAGCTTAGAAAATAGTACCCCAATTGTGTTCTTTTCAAAAGCAATATCGCACCTGTTAGCCAAATGATTGGACCTACAAAGGCTGCAACCGTCAAGAAGTTACGTTCTAAAACATGGAGGCCTGTTATGTCTGTCAGGGCAACTTCAAAGTCTGTTAGGTACTCTTCATAGACATGAATCATGAAAAAGATAATTGATAGTAGATATGGGATAATGACTTTGTAAGGATCTATAGGTGTTTTGTAAGTTGTGGCAAGCCAGAGAAAGAAACCACCAATAGTTGCTATTGAAAATATCAGTGCGGGTAGCTTGCCAATTAAATTTAGAGCAGCAATCGCTACAAGTACAATAAAGACAATGACTATGGTTAAATTTAGTTTGTTTGACACATTACAGTATAACACTTTCGCTACTTCATCCCTTAACTTAGTATGGTTATAAACAGATGGACGCGTCCTAAAATAAAATCCTAATGCGATAAGCTTTAAAGTTTTGCTATAGACCAGTTCCAAAGAGGATGTCAAGAAATACCATTTAAATTTGCTTGAGCTAAACTGCGGACTTAATTTGGGACAGGTCCATATATACCCATCAGCAAATACACAATCCCAAAAAGTAACCTGTTCATAGATATGGGAGCATTTTGCATAGAACACTTTTTTTGTTTAAGCTAGGTGCAACCTACCATTTGGAAGCTGCACAACTTGCACAGACCTATGGCTTGAATGAACAGCATCGCAGCAAGCTGACGATGTATCGATGTGAAATCTTGTGACTTAGAGTCACATCGATTCTGAAACTCTAATTCGAAGCAAGCGTCGAGGAATTCATCATCCTGCAAGTTCACTATTAAACTCTAATTCTTAGTTTTTCACACAATGACAATGCCACAAGCGCTAATTCTACCTTCAGTTTTTCATGTGATTGTTTACTATTTAAAATAGTTCAACTTTATGAACTATCTGTGGTTTAAGGTACATACTTCTTAGAAGTACTTGTGCATAATCAACACTATAGATTCCACTTTCTTACAC
>CALHRJ010000064.1 GCA_938038395.1 uncultured Deinococcales bacterium
CAGTCAAGAATGCACGATTGTCTTTATGTGATGTGCTTTTCGTTTTTAACCATAAAAATATAGCGGGGCCACCAAAGCCAACCATACCTTGTAGCAGACCATCTGAAGCAGAGGTGACCCAGGCTGGCCAGGCAGATTTAACCGTAAGTTGTAGTAGAACACTTCCTAATAGTAGCAAGCCAAGTAATTGGCTTATAAAAGCATTGTCAAGCATAGTCAAGATGGCTAATAGGAAAATGCCAACGGCCATTGCTGCAATGCGTAAATACATCTCTGGCCAAATCAATTCCCAGTTAATCGTTTCTTTGACTCGAAAAACAGTAATTGATGTGGTAACAAATGTAATAAGGGCCGTAAACATACTTGCTTCAGCTAAGCTATAGCCTGTCCATAGTAGGAGGGGCATCATTAACATGGCAAAAACCAATCCAGTTGCTCCTTGTAAGAAGCTTGCTACAAATACTATCAGTGCAATAAATAGAATAATATTGAGCGGTTGTTGAAACAAATTTGAAGTGTTCTTTTGGATTTTATTAGATGTATTTAACTGATTACTTGTGTTCGGTAGTTGTAATGGAATCTGAGTAGCAGTGTTGATATTAGTATTGCCGTCTAAAATACTGAGATTGTCTGGAATGCTAATGATGTCACTATTAGAAGTTTGAGCTGTATTTTCTGCTTCTAAATTATTGGTGATACTTTCTTCAGGTGCAACATTTGGTAGCGAACTTGGTAGTTCTGAAGGTGCTACTGGTAGTGAAAAGACGTAGCCATCTTTGATGTTTTCGCTTAAGGTAATGGTGCTGTTTGTATTGTCAAATGTGTTAGGAAAGTCTGATGTATGCGGGAGCCTTAGGATAGCTCGAGCTGTAGAATTAGACCCTAACCAGTCCTGTAAACCAGTACAACAAACATTTTGCTTAGGTTGAAATAAGATAATCGCCAAAATAAGGCATAGCAAGCTAAGCAAGTATATTTTCATCACTTCAGCATATCTGTCTAGGTGGGGTTGTCGTAATGAAAAGAAAGCAAAAGTTTCTTCACTCTTACAAAATACTTACAAAACGCTAATTTAGCTATAACCAAGCAAAAATGGTCAAAAAGAAAAATACCTAGTGTTCTGTTAGGAAAACACTAGGTAGGTGGTATAACTTTGCATTTTCGGTGCAAAGCATCTACCAATAGAAAATTAACTGAGTTTCACAATAGTTTGGGACTACCGAAGTTAATTTGCAGAAAAACTGGACTAACTGCGGGCGATACTCATTCATAAAGATATACCTCAAAGATTGAATTAGTCTTGAATAACTATTGAATAGCTTTGTTATTTTGGCACCAAATATCGATTCTTAAGGGTGTTTTGCCTAAAAAGGCGTATTCCTTATTGAAGTAATCTTGAACATTTCCACACTACAGAGTAATTGGAGCAGAGTTTTTTAAGGGTTATTCAATTGCTGAAGTTTAAACTTAAGCCATCAACATAATCTCAATAAGGAGGGATAAAAATGTTGCAACGTAAAGAGGAAAGTTTAGTTCAAAGGCTATTGGTGGAACCACAGAATACACTGAATACTTTGTCTCGAAGTGGTAAGAATCGTATACAAGTAGGGGAAGATGAAATAGTCCAAAGTGCTTATAGTAGATTTCAAGAAAAATATCCTAAATGGGCAGCATCATGTTTTGATATCTATTTTTTAGAGCATGCGGGTAAAGAAGCCGTGGCATTAAAGGATGCAGATGCACTTAGTAAAGCATATTTAACTCAAATTCCATCAGCAAATACCAGCAATAGTCCAGAGAACATAGCACAGGTGCATACGGTAGCAGAAGACTTTTTAAATATTTTAGCAGCGGAACGCATCGCTTAATCCTGTAGTAGTTTTGAATTAGACAATACAAAATCTAAATACTGTAATCGTTTTGGAAAGGGAATCATCATGGCTAAAGTGCTTTGTTTAACTCACGCACCAGTAGAAAATCTCGATAGGAATTATGTAAACACGCTCCCTTATGAAGAAGACCATTGTTGTGAAGTTGCAAGATGTGCTGGCAAGCCAGTCATTTGGCTAAACCCAGAAGAAGTTAGAGCACATGAAAGAGGGACTCGCCTTTTTCAAAATAATAAGTTCGATAACTTTAAAACACAAGATACTCAAGTTAAACTTTATACAGTCAATCCGATTTCGGCATTTGTACGCATGCTTAAGAAGCAATTTGCTCCACAGACTCAGAAAGCTATATTAAAAGCTAAACCTGCCTTAAACAATGACTCAAAAGATGTTGAGTATGCAAACGTGAAAGTGTTTCAGTAACTCTCTATAGCGTGGGGCCCTAAATGGAATTTTCGAAGTATAAGAATGTACTAGATATAAAGTATAAAAATGTACTAGATATATAGAACCTATTGGAATAACAGTGAGTGTATTGAAGTTAAATTACTTAAGTTGTTAAAAGTCTATCAGAATGATAAACTAACGCCAGAGATACCCCTACAAACAAATTTATTGGAAGAGTCTTGGAATCTTCGGCGTATTTTTTTGCGTTGTTGAAGTTTTGGAGCTTTGACTTTAAACATAACTTTAAGCGAGTTATGTTACTGCCATTTTTAAGAGTCCTTAGGTTAGAGACTTTTGGTTTCTTAATAGCTTAATGCGAAGGAATATATAAAATACTATGCAATATTTATTTAATTTGAATATCAATAAATCGTCTCGAATATTAGGTTGTGTATTAGTCCTTTTAACTATGTGTACAAGCGCTTTGTTCGTTGCAAATGCAATTGCACAGGAAAAAGAAACTGAGTTGGCATCTTTTATGGAAACTACAGTAGAAGCTTCTGAGCAAAGTGAAACTTTTTCTACGCCTCCAACTGAAACAACTAAGGAAATAATGACCACTGTGTCAACTGACGAAGTAATTGATATAGATTTATTTGAACATGGTTTGTCTATTTACAAAGCTAGCTATTGCGGTTTGTGCCACGAGTCCACATTTGCAGATACTAAGGGTATTTTTGGGCCACCACACTACAATGTAGTGATTATTTCTGAGGCTAGAATTCAAGATGTAAATTATAAAAAAAGTAATGGTACGGCTACAACTGTTGAAACCTACTTACGAGAAAGTATTTTGAAGCCTGAAGACTATGTAGTACCTGGTTATGCACTTGCTAGGCACCGTATGCCTGCTTATACAAACCTGACTGATGAAGATGTTGATGCATTGATATATCTTTTATTGAATGCAAAGTAGCACATTGAGTTTAGTGGTCTCTACTATTTTATTTGGGTAAAATTATAATTTTAAATACTTACTAAAGTTATTTTTATTTTGTTATTAAACAGCTTGAGCTGTTTGGTGAAAGGAGAAAAATGAAAGTGTTATTGAATGCTTTTTTAGTTTTTAGTTTGTTTTGTGTATTGGCTCTTGGTGGGGCTTTTGCACAAGATATGCAGGGTGAAATTGTGGCTAGTGGCTTTAATACGCCAATGGGTGCTCTTGTAGATGATGAGGGCGCACTCTGGGTGATTGATTCTGGTATGGGTGGTAGTGACATCATGGTGGAAACTCTGGAGACAGGTACACGCCAACCTATAACTGCGGGTGTCGGTAACAGTGCTCGAATCGTTAAAGTGCATGATGATGGGTCACAAGAAGTCGTGAGCACATTACCTTCGATTCTTGTTGGGCGAGAAGCTACTGGGGGCGCACGTTTAGCTTTAAGTAACGGCAAGCTTTATGCAACGTCTGGTTACTGGGTTGAACATGCTGGACTAGATGCACCGAGTATGATGGGATCAGTTATAGAAATTGGTGGAGATTCGCCAACGGAAATTGCCAATATTTGGGATATGGAAAAGGCAGATAACCCAGATGGTTTTGTTATGGAATCGCACCCTTACGGAATCACGACTGGTCCAGACGGCATGTTGTGGGTAGCAGATGCTGGTGCAAATACCTTACTGAAGATTGATCCAGAGTCTGGCGATATGGAAGTGGTTACGGTATTTGATGGTTTGCCAATTCCTTTCCCAAATCCAGGTCGGGGTGGTGCTATGACAACTGACGCAGTACCTACAGCAGTTGTTGTAGATGCTGATGGTGTAGCTTATGTATCTTTACTAATGGGTTTTCCATTTTTACCAGAAATGACGAAAGTTGTTAAGGTTGATGTAGATGGCACAGTAAGCGATTATGCTACAGGTCTTACTTCACTGACTGATTTACAACT
>CALHRJ010000065.1 GCA_938038395.1 uncultured Deinococcales bacterium
TTTGTAGGTGCTTTGCTAGCTGCCTCGACAGGTATTGTAGGTGCGTCTGTTGTAACCATGGGTGTATTGGCATTACCGATTATGCTCAAGTATAAATACGACAAAGGTTTAGCCACAGGGGTTATAGCCTCGTCTGGAACATTGGGAACGATTATTCCACCAAGCATTGTTCTAGTGATTCTTGGCGATCAGATTGGCGTATCTGTAGGTAGTCTTTTCTTAGGTTCCTTTATACCAGGTTTTATGCTTGCAGGCATGTTTGCGGTTTGGGTCATTATTGTTGCTATCTTCCGTCCAAAATCTGCACCTGCATTGCCACCTGAAGCTCGCACACTTAGAGGCTGGCAACTTTTCATACGTGTTATTAAAGGACTTGTACCGCCACTATTCCTTATTTTAGTAGTTTTAGGTAGTATTTTTGCAGGTATCGCAACGCCTACGGAAGCTGGTGCCTTGGGTGCGCTAGGTGCAAGTTTGTTGGCTTTAGTAAACGGCAGACTTAACTTTGGAAACCTAAAAGATGTGATGGACCAAACACTGAAACTAACCTGTATGGTGTTCATAATTTTAGTGGGTGCAACGACTTTTAGTATGGTGTTTACTGCCCTTAAGGGTGACCATGTTGTTCAGGATTTCCTCCTAAACTTGCCAGTTTTGCCATTCCTTGCCCCTGAACAAGGCTTAATGGTTAGCTTCCTCTTTTTCTCAATGCTAGTCATCTTTATTCTTGGTTTCTTTATTGATTTTATCGAGATTACCTTTATTGTGGTACCTCTTCTTGCGCCAATTGCAGCTAAGGTGCTTGTGGGTATTCACCCAAATCCTGAACTTACACTTACTTGGTTTGGTGTGATTATTGCCATGAACTTGCAGGCGTCATTCCTGACGCCACCCTTTGGCTTTGCCTTGTTTTATCTTAAAGGTGTTGCACCGCCAGAGGTGCGAACGATTGATATTATTAAAGGCATTATTCCTTTTGTGATTATTCAAATGTTGACGTTGTTGTTAATTATTCTCTTTCCGCAAATTGTGCTTTGGTTGCCTGAACGTGCTATCAATGCGAGTGGCTTTTAGGGGTTTGAGATATCTTTAGATTTGTTTAGATTTTATGGTGTGTGTGGTTCATTTGGTAACTTCTTTTTGCTAAACTTGTGAGTAATGAACGATGCCGCTTTTCAACCTTGGCACATGGTCTTACTTTTGACTGCAATGGTGCTCTTTTATGGACCAAGACGGATTCCTGAATCTTTCCGAGCATTAGGTAAATCTATTCGAACCTTTGTTCAGGAACAGCGTGAGCATTTGCGAGAAGAGTTACGGTCTGAGGAAGCAAGACGGAAAGCGAAGAAAGCTGAAGGCAAGAAGACCGAAAAAGAAAAATAAATAATTTGAGAGCTATTCTGAGTTAGTTCGGAATAGCTCTTTTTCGTTTGGAATTAGATTTTTAGCGCTTGTGACGCAAAAAAATGATATGTTTTTGCATTTTAAAAAATAGTGTGAAAAATAGTGAAATCCACAATTGTTGTCTGTGACGGCGTAGAAGACTTTTTTGCGAATTTTTGGAATCTTCATTTCACATCAGCCGTAATTTCCACTGCATTAAAAGATTAAGTTAGTACAAGTACTGTTTAGGTTTTCCTAAAGTCTCCATGAAGTACAACCTACCCTTCATACATGCACATCTAATTTGTGCTATTCTAGTCATAATTACTTTAGGAGGTTTACATTATGCGAATAGGTCCATTAGGAGTACCTGAATTACTTATAATTTTAGTTGTTGTTTTATTACTTTTCGGTGCAAAGCGCTTGCCAGAAATTGCAAAGAGCATGGGTTCTTCTGTACGTGAATTCCGTAAAGGTATTAAAGATATCAAAGAGGATTTTAGCGCTGAGATTGACACAGACCCAACAGACACTGATAAAACGAAGACTCAGTCTTAATTATTAGAACCAAACTATTAAAGGTGTTTTTATTTGAAACACCTTTTTGTATTTATATATTTTCTTGAATTTATTTGTGACGTGCAATTGTGACTTTATTTGATCATTTAGAAGAATTACGTAAAAGAATTTTTGTGGTTTTGGGCGCTTGGTTTGTGACAGCTTCCATTGCTTTTGTTTTTAGAGAGTTTTTGCTTGAGTGGTTTAAAGGACCCTTACCAGCAAATGTAACTTTGAACTTCAAAGGGATGCTCGAGCCCTTCATGGCGTCCATGAGCATTGCTGCTTTTGGTGGTGTAGTACTCGCTGCTCCTATCATTTTTTGGCAGATATGGGCTTTTATTGCTCCAGGTTTGCATGACGAAGAGAAAAAGTATGCCACACCCTTTATTGCTGGTACTGCTATTACCTTTGCATTAGGTGTACTTTTTGCTCGCTATGTTGCCTTACCCTTTGCAGTTCCGTTTTTGGTTGGTTTTTTAGGTGAAGCAGCTGAAGCAGAGCTAATGATTGGTAACTACGTTTCTACTATGGTGCTGTACATGAGTGTACTGGGCATCATTTTCGAGATGCCCGTCATAGGCTTTTTGCTAGCGCGTTTGGGGATCATCAATCATGCGATGCTTACAAAGTATAGACGCTACGCTATAGTTATTGGACTTTGTATTGCTGCTGTTATCACGCCTACGGCTGATCCGATTAACTTAGGATTAATAGCGATACCTTTAGTGCTACTTTACGAACTGACTATCTTTGTTGTAAGATTTGCACAGAGACGCGTGCCTATTAGCGATGAACATGTGTCACCCTAGATTCTTTATTTAGTGAGTTGACATAAATCCACAGGAGGCACCGCAGGTTTACATATATGCAAAGCCAGCGATTTACATATTATTTTTATTTTAGCTTCTAATGCTTTAGAAGCTTAATATCTATTTGTATAGTCGCATGACGAAAAGAAATTTTCACGCTAGTATGTAAGCAACACACCCTGTAACTGTCTCCTTCTTTTCTTTCGACCCTATACAATTCAACTGATTTATTTCATTCTTAGAGTATTCAAATGCTATATCTCTAAATAATTGTTCCCGAAAGGAAATGCAATGTCAGAAAATAAGATACAAGAATTACGTCAAAGTGTTGACGATATAAACCTCGAGCTTTTAAAACTCCTCTCCAAACGTGGCGAATTAGCTAAAGAAATTGGCAACATCCAAACTGGTTTAGGTCTGTCTCAGTACGATCCAAAGCGTGAGTTAGAGATGCTTGACCAGCTAACGGCTGCAAACGAAGGCCCATTTGACAATGGTGCGATTAAGAGCATTTTTAAGTCCATCTTTCAGTCAAGCATGGTTACAAGCCAAAAAGCTGACAAGCCTAAATTCCTTACGTCACGTGCTACTAAAGAAGACACTGTTGTAATGATTGGCGATGTCGCAGTGGGTACAGGTCACTCTCCTGTGCTAATGGCTGGACCATGTGCAATCGAATCAAAAGAGCAATTCGAAGTAACTGCAGAGCGTTTAGCAGCTCGTGGCGTCACGCTCATGCGTGGTGGTGCGTACAAACCACGTAGTAACCCATACTCATTCCAAGGGTTTGGTGTGGAAGCACTACAGTGGGCACGTGAATCTTGCGATAAGCACAACCTTAAGTTCATCGCAGAAATCATGGATGCTCAGGATTTAGACGACTGTGTAAAATACGTTGATGTTTTACAAATTGGCGCACGTAACTCTCAAAACTTCACACTTCTAAAAGCTGTTGGTAGAACCAAGTTACCTGTTCTGCTCAAGCGTGGCTT
>CALHRJ010000066.1 GCA_938038395.1 uncultured Deinococcales bacterium
ATGGAAGCTTCTATTCTTTATACACTTGCTGCTGAGCATGGTGTGGATGCGCTTGCAATTTGTACAGTAAGCGACAATCTCGTAACTCAACAGGAAGAACCTGCTGAAGTACGAGAAAAAGCTTATACAAAAATGTTTGAAATTGCGTTTGATTTAGCTTAATAGAAGTTAGTCTACTGATTAGCGTTCAATATGTATTCTTGTGACCATGCCGGTGGCAAGGTATAAGCTGCATTACGGCCTTGTGCTTTGGCTTCGTCCAAGGCAGTTTTTGCATTTTCAAAAAAGTCTTGATACAACAGATGTGGTCTTGGATACGTACTTGCTATACCAAAACTTGCAGTTACAACATCTGCAACAGTTGATGCTTTGCTCGGAATAGCTAAACTTTTTATAGCTTCTAACATTGTCTCAGTTTGCAGAAGTGCATCATCAATTAAAGAGTTTGGTAAGAGAATAGCAAAACAATCAGCACCATAACGTGCAACAATACTATTAGGTACAGATTTTAGTTGTTTAGCTAATTCTTCAGCGACAAGTCTTAAAACTTGATTTCCAAACTGATAGCCATACATATTATTATAGCTTTTCAGATAATCAATATCACAGAGGATAAGACTAAGACACTCTTTTGAATCTTGTTGGCTATACCAAATTTCTCTATATACTTTGTCGAAATAACGTCGATTATATAGGTCTGTGAGTTGATCAATAAAATTCACCTTAGATAAGGTTCTTCTAAATTCATCTCTCAACGCATCTAGATGTGCTGCTGCGGGTATCGCATTCCCCATATGCGATAATGACTGATTGCTGTCTTTTTTAAAGACAGTACTACTTTGCTTGTTTGCTGGGTTTTGGGGTGCAATATTCATATTTCTGCTTAATTTTCCTTCTCTACTCTGACCTTCTAATTGTTTTGCTTAAACAATATCTAATAGTTAGCTTGAATAAGCTACACTTCAACAATTTTTCTAAGGTCAACTTGTTTTTGGAAGAACACTTTATCTATTAGCCAATTTGACGAGATTAGATATAAGGCAAGTCTGCTTCTACAACCTATCGTAATTATGCAAAAGCATACTCAAACGATACAAAAGCTATTTGGTTGTTGTCGGATTAAGAAAACGTTATTAGGGTAAACTACTTGAGGACTATGCCAAGTAATTTTTGCGGGATATAGGGTTTAATTTAACTTGTAAATCTGCTTAGGTTCACTCTTATACAACAGTTCTAAACATCTCCATAAATTATTAGACTGCTTCAACCAATAATTTATATAACTCAATTTCTGAGTGAAGAAATTTACTAACTGCTTATAAAGGTATCATAATGCGGGCATTATGACAACGTTATGAACCTAAACCCTAAACCTTTGATGAAGGCTTACACATTAAAAAGTGCGACTAGGACACAACTACAATAATAGTTAGCTATTCGGACTAAGGACAATATGGAAAAATAATCGTATCAGAAATTAACGTTAGCATTATTCGATAAATCGCTTCTGACAAAACTAACACTTTTGTAATAAAAGCTCTGTATAGTGTGTATTTGAATTGTCGGGGAGGCATTTAGTACGTGGAACAACTCGTTCTAATACAAGAGCAAGAGCATAATCAGGGGAAAGCACTTTTAAAGTCTGGTGATCTGATAAGAAGTTCTGTTGATGCTAACAGCAACTCTAGTACGTTGTCTGGTCTTTCAAATTCAGAAACTGGTCAGTATAATCAAGACCTTGAGCAAGCACTGTTTTTAAGTGCATCGTATTTTTCAACTAAACCTCTAAAAGCATATAACGAAGCAGCATTTTATACAATTACTACACAGGGCTTAGCAATTTGCGAAGTACGGAAAAACGTAAACTACCGTTTGCGTTTATTGCATAATCTTGCGCTATATTACTATACAAAAGCTGCACCAAATCTCAAACACTTAAAAAGATTAGAAGATGTGCTCGAGCTATCTCCTAAACAATGCTCAATTGCCACTTACTATAATAATCTAGCCTTCATGCGCTTAAGCGCTAACATCTTATGTGCAGAAAATCCTGAACAACTGAGTCCTTTTGAAACTAAATATTCAAATGAGGACTTAGCACCTGTATTTACCACAGCAGAAATCGAACTACTTTTGGCAACCAATAAGCTCGAGCAAGCAGCAGAACTAAATGAACACTTTATGCAACAAGCAAGTAGCCATAAAAAAGCTGTTTGTGATGCTTATTATTACTTGCACAATTACCTTATCCATCAAGCTTCAGGAAACTACGCTAAAGCCAGAACACATATAGAACAGGCTTTGGAAGCATTTAACAAAACAAAATGCTATCCAACACTAACAACCTGTCACCGTTATCTTTCAGAACTTTACGAAGATTTAGGCTATTACACACAAGCACTTGAACACATCAAACTTGCTAACCACTTTGAAACAAAAACAAAATCTGCACAGATAAATCTTTCTGAACTAGAGCGTTTACACAGCCTATTTAGAAAAAAGATTCTCAGTAAAAAACCAAAAACACAAAATTTAAACTAAAGGTCAAATCATCTTCGCTTTGTTGTAAACCTCTTTGATAGTAATGATCGAAATTTCTATCAAAAGACCTTTGGCATAGCTTTTGAGCCCTAACAATTAGACGAATACCACTTCCGCTTCATTCTTTTATTAATCAGGGTGGATTCAGACTCGAAAATCTAACTAGTATGCGGAATGCGGTTGAGCAGCTAACGTTTCAAACCGATTAGTTTATGATTGATAGTGTTGGACTCGTTTTCATCAATCACTGTTTATCTTGTAAAATCGTCCCTCAAAACTCATATCAATTCGTTCATAACTCGTATTACAGGTCTTGAAACAACAAGATAAACGGACTCAAAATGGCGTTAAGCTTTTTTCGATTTACTATTAACGCCTGCCTATACGCCTTAGGCTTATTGTAATAAGGTAAGGGCACTGTGTAGGGCGGTGTCCTTTTTTCTATTTCTAGCATCCAAATTACAATGAAGAAAGATGTTGTGGCCTTTGATATTGCAATCAAATGTGCTGCTGATATTTTGCCATCACTATTTTCCATCGCTAAAGATCTAAAGACCTGCTACACTGATTTAGTAAGTCAGCTATATTTGGAACTTCTATGCAGACCCTACCTATCACCGCAAACGACGCAGGCATGCGGATTGATAAATTTCTAGCACAAGCCTTAGGATTATCTAGACGAGAAGTATTGCTTGTGCTCGAGCACAAATGCGTCTACCTCAACAACCACACGCTTACCCAAAAAGCCAAAGGTCAACTCATAACAGCTACAGATAGCTTAAGCATAGCTGATTACTCCAACATCATCTCAACAGAGATTATTGCCAATCCAAACATCAAGCTAGAGATACTCTCTGAAGGTAATGGCTACGTCGTTGTAGATAAACCAGCAGGCCTACCCGTCATGCCCTTAAAAGCTCACGAGACAGACACAGTACTCAATGCGGTCATCGCTCACCATCCTGAATTGCAAGACGTTGGGCAAACAGGTGGCGAAGGTGGCTTACGTAGTGGTGTTGTACACAGGCTAGATACAGATACATCTGGCGCACTTGTGATTGCTACCGAAGAACAACGTTGGCAAAACTTACGAGAAGCCTTTACAGCACATCAAACAACAAAAAAGTACCGAGCAATTGTTCATGGCACAGTTCCTGATTCTGGTACCAAGCACATGAATCTAGTTATTGCTCAGCACAAGCCTGCCAAAGTTAGAGTGGTTACACGTCCTGAACAGTCAAATAGTTCAGAAAGAGAATGTGACCTAAGCTGGCGCACACTTGAAACATTCCACAGTGCAAGCTTAATTGAGGTTCAGCTTGGTACAGGCTTTATGCACCAAATTCGGGTCATGTTTGCACATATGGGGCATCCTGTCATTGGAGATAAAGTTTATAGCAATCCAACAGTTGCCTTTAAAGCTGATCGGCAGATGTTACATGCTAGTTCGATTGAAGTTTTAGATATTGAAGCGCATAGTCCTGACCCCGAAGACTTTACAAGGTTGCTTGAAGTTTTAGGACGGTAAAAGCGAAATACCCCTTTGGCAAAGAAGGACAAAATCTGGTCGTTTTTCAGAATCTATTTTAGGTATCTTTTTAGGCTAGATTTACAGATGTCTATCTTTAGCGTAGAGTGCAAGCTGTAATCTATCTTTTAAACCTAACTTTGAAAAAATATTGGTTAGATGTGCCTTAACTGTTTTCTCTGTAATGTTTAGCTCTTTAGCAATCGCTTTATTGCTCAACCCTTCTACAACTAAAGCAATTACTTCTCGCTCTCGCTTACTCACTGATGCAAGCAAGTCAATCTGTTGTTCAGCAAGAACTTTTACAGCCTTATCATCCAAAGGCAATTCCCCACGCAAAGCAGCGTAGAGTGCATCTCGCAAAGCTTTTGGTCCAGCA
>CALHRJ010000067.1 GCA_938038395.1 uncultured Deinococcales bacterium
CAATGCCTAATCTTTGGTGGATTCCAATTATTCGCAATCCAGACTGCAAATATAGCATTGCGAGAAACAGAAGCAAGACAAGCCTTAGACTACGCAAATGCAGAACTCAGAGCCACCCAATATTTCTTAACAGAAAATAGCCGTCTACATGAACGTATGCGTATATCTAGAGACTTACATGATTTAATTGGACATCATCTAACTGCACTCAGCCTGAACCTTGAAGTAGCCAGTCACTTAGCAGATGGACGTGTTTTGGACCAAGTTGAAACATCACAGTCAATTGCCAAATCACTCCTAACGGATGTGCGTGAAGTTGTCAGTAACATGCGTGATACTGGTGAAATTGATTTAAAACTGATGCTAGAAGACTTAATTTCAAGTGTGCCAACGCCTGTAATTCATCTGCATATATCTGAAGGTCTAGAATGTGATACAGATGTTGCTCTAGTAATGTTGCGGAGTGTTCAAGAAATTGTTAGTAATAGCATCAAGCATTCTAATGCAAAAAACTTATCAATTCGTATAGACCTTGTTGAAGATTCAGGTAGAAGCAAGCTGTGGCTAAGAGCAAAAGATGATGGTCAAGGTGTGGAAGAAATCCTGCAAGGCAATGGCCTTTTAGGAATGCAAGAACGCTTTGAAGAACTACGTGGCAGCGTCAAGTTTAATTCTGACTTAAAAGCTGGTTTTAAAGTTGAAGGCTGGTTGCCTTATGTCTGAAATGGCTAATAAGGTTGATAGTGTTCATAAGTCTGATCGGGCTCAAAAGTCTGAAATCATCAGAATTGTTTTGATAGATGACCAAAATTTGGTTAGACAAGGCATCAAAAGTTTACTTAGTTTAAGTGACCGTGTTGAGGTCGTGGCTGAAGCGGATAATGGCAAAGATGGTCTAGATATTATCCAAAGCTATGAACCTGATGTTGTCTTATTGGATTTAAGAATGCCTGAACTTGATGGTATCGGTATGCTTGAAAAGCTGCAAAGTGAAGCTTATAAAGCACCTGTGTTGATACTAACAACCTTTGATGACGATAGTTTGGTGCTTTCTGCACTTAGACACGGTGCTAAAGGCTACTTACTAAAAGACGTCTCGCTCGAGCAATTGGTTGAAGCCATTGAAACTATAGCTGCTGGAGGCACACTTATACAACCAGCGTTAACTGAAAGATTGATTAAAGCTATGAGCGGTTTAAGCGATTCAAAGATTGATAAAAGTTATAATTCAACTGCAAATATTGAAGCCTTGACAGAGCGTGAAGGTGATGTTTTACGCCTGATGGCTGGTGGCTATAACAATAAAGAGATTGCTAAGATGCTTGGGAATAGTACAGGTACTATTAAGAATCATGTTTCCAATATTTTGTCTAAGCTTGGGGTTAAGGACCGAACCAAAGCTGTATTAAAAGCCCTAGAATTAGGAATAATCTAATCTATAGTCCTACTGCTTTTGGAGAGTGCGTTCCATGCACCAATTAAAAAACATATACCTATAATATTGTCGAAGGATTTACAAATAAGACTTTTAGAATTATTTTTATAAAATCCGTTTCTGTATGATGGTGTCAGAGGCGGTGTGTAGAACGTACCTTGCGCGATTAGGTAAAAAAATATGGTTGACGAGTTAACGCAACCATATTTATTAGGCGAAATTAGTTGGTTGATGGTGCCATTTTTTAGCATTATGCCTTGAGCTCGAGCACAACCCCAGCCCCATCTTCATCAAAGCTATCTAAACTCCAACTACTATACTCACCCATAACCTTAAAGCCACAATCTTTAATATGCCCAAGTAGTTCTTCATAATCAAAAAACTTCAAGTCAATACCAGAAGGCACTTCAGTACCATCCTCATAACGACGCATTTTTTCAATATAACAAATGTTATTGTCAACATCATGCTTAATGAGCTTAGAAAAATAATTGACCATACGCCCATTAGAATCTGTATAGCTTTCGCCCTGAACAAATTCTTTTTGAACACTAAAGTCAAAGTTCTCAGCTAAGCGTGTATCAAGAAAAAACTTTCCTTTAGGTGCCATGTGGTCATGAATGTTTTTGAGTGTTTGTCTCATATCTTTTTGCGACATAAGGCCTTGAAAAGAATTGCCAGTCATAAAGGCAGTTTCGAATTCTAAGTTTAAGTCAAAGAGATCAAAATGAACCATATCACCCTGATGGAAAGACACATTGGTCACATTCTGATTACTTGCTTTTACTTTGCCATGCGCCATCATTGCTTTGCTGATGTCGAAGCCAACAACTTCAAGCTCTGGATTATTTGCAGCTACAGCAATTGTAACAATGCCCGTACCACAACAGATGTCTAGGACAGGTCCACCACGCTCAGCAGCAACTTTCGATAAGGTTGTGATTTCATTTTCATAGAGTGCGTCGTACTGAGCATCATAATCGGCCCCTGAATTAAATTCTCGTAAATCTTGCATTGATGCTCCTGTCGCTCGCTGGTACGCCGTTTGTAACGGTACTGTTTTGAAATATTAGTAGTTAGGCACGAATTGCCCGCTATTTTCTCAGTTTATCATGTTGATATAGCAATTTGTCTAAAAATTACTACCGCTTTTTATCCGCCACTTTCTCAAAAGGGGCTTAGGGGGTATTTCGTTTTTGAATTTGAATAAAACTACAACTAAAGTAGCTATCAATAGTCCTAAACTTGCGGTAATCTAAAAGCTATGGGAGATAGTTCTTTAAATCCAGATAAATCAACTGCCTGCCCCTGTGGCAACGGAACCTATGCCACCTGCTGTAAGCCTTACCACACGAGCAAAACATTTCCAGATACAGCAGAAAAACTAATGCGTTCTCGCTATAGCGCCTACGCTTTAGGAAAAGTTGATTATCTCTACAACACAACCCATCCTTCAGAACGACATGCTGATCTAAAAGACGCAATTGCACAATGGGCACAAGACGCAACATTTTTGCAATTGAGCATCAAAAGAACAGAAGCTGGTACAAAGAACGATAAAACTGGCATTGTAGAATTTGTTGCGACTTATAGCGAAGCTGCACTGATGCAACAGCGACAAGAAGTATCATTGTTCAAGAAAGTAAAAAAACGTTGGTATTATGTGGGCGCAGCATAAAGCTTTTGCTCTAAACCGTTAGCTGTGGAACAAGTTTTAGATGTATCACAGGCAATAATTCTTTGACAAGCAGATTGATAAGCTATTGAGGTTTGCTATTAGCTATAAGGCTTATTCAACATAAAGTGTTGGTGA
>CALHRJ010000068.1 GCA_938038395.1 uncultured Deinococcales bacterium
AGCTAAGCAATATAGTATTGAAAAATACCAGCCTTCTAAACCGCTGGATGATTTCATCGAGTGCTATTGGGTATTGCATTGGGATGCGAATTGGGTTTCGGCTACGAATCCGCCTTATGTTTGCGAAGTTCTGCCTTCTCCCTATATAAATATGACTTTTATGCCCAGAGGACCAAGGATTACGGGCATCCCAAAGGGCAAACTTAGCTATGAACTTAAAGATATAAGTCCAATCTTAGGGGTTCAATTTAAACCAGGCGGTTTCTATCCTTTTTGGCAGCAAAGTGTACATCAGTTAACAGATACTTTTATTGCTGCTGGTGAAGTATTTTCAGAGATAGATCGTGAATTCAACACTCATTTACTAGCTATGCAAGATTCCAAAATAGCTTTAAACCACATCGAAGCTATCCTTTTGAAACAATTGCCTCAGCAAGATAAAAATATTGAGCGTATTGGCAAAATAATCGAAGATGCTACGAGTGTGGATAACCCACCTGTTACAGCTATTGCTGACAAATATTCGATGAGTGTTCGGAGCTTACAGGAGTTGTTCAAACATAATGTAGGTGTTGGGCTCAAGTGGATAATTTTGCGTAATCGTTTGCAAAAAGCTGTGCAACGAACGATAGTTGAAGAGTCACCAAATTGGTCATTGGTTGCTGTTGATTTGGGGTATGTGGATCAGTCGCACTTTATCAATGACTTTAAGCGGGTTATTGGGGTGTCGCCGAAAAATTATCTTCAAATGTTGCGGGATTCTAGCTAGGGCTTTGCTATATGTTTGGGCTCGAGCCTTCGTTCTAAGCTTTTTTAGAACGCATTGCTTTTAAATGCTTTACTTCTGGGTTATCCACAAAATTTAGGTATTCGGTGGACTCAACTGGATACAACGCAACCTTACCTTCCGCATTGTTATGTACACCCCAGCCATATCGTTTTGTCAAACTCGATGCACGTAGACAGGCCTGACCCTTTGCAAAGAATTTTTCTCGCTCAGTAGCTTTATCTTTACTTGCAATACCGTTTCGCTGAGCGTAGATTTCAAAGAGAACATCATCTTGACTGTATTTGTAGGGGTTTTGTGAAATCATTTCGTATTGCAACAGTGCAACGCTTTTTGATTTACCTTTCGCTGGAGGAACTTCAGCAATGTTTACAGGACAGTCTTCGGCTATTTCAATAAAGGTATCAAAGTAGTTCGTACTCATAGCGTTCTCCAATCACAATAGGTTTAGACTAACACCTCTATACTTTTAAACATAATATCGGTTGGAGCATCTACACCCGTCCATTCTTTAAAAGAATAAGCACCTTGGTAAACCAACATACCCAAACCGTGTTGGGTGGCTAAGCCTGCCTGATGGGCATTGGCGAGTAAGCGTGGTTGACGTGGCTTATAAATGATGTCAGAAACTAGGCCTTCTTTAGGAAGATAGTCATCTGGGATAGGGGAGACATCTGGATCTTTTCCTTCTTTAACCATCCCAACTGACGTGGTGTTAACTAGTAATTGACAATTTTGGATAGTTTCTTTTAAGTTGTCTGTAGTTGCTGCACTGACTTTGCCTAATGCTGAAAAGTCGTCTGCTAATGCAGTTGCTTTTTCAGAAGTTCGATTATAAATGAATACTTCAGTTGCTTTAGCTTCGAGTAAAGCATAGAGTACTGCTCTGGCTGCGCCACCAGCACCTATCATGACAACAGATTTGCCTTCAGGACTAAAGTTAATGTCTTGCAAAGAACGCAGGTAGCCACTGGCATCTGTATTATGACCATGCAGCAAGCCGTCATTGTTTATTATTGTATTTACAGCACCGATTTGTTTTGCAACGTCACTCAAACTATCCATATAAGCCATAACAGCTTGTTTATGTGGCACAGTTACGTTTGAACCCGCCACTTGGGGTTCACGTAGTTTATCCATAGCAATTGATAGATCTTCAGGTCCTACTTCAAGCGCTTGGTAATGAAAAGGTAGACCTAAGTGTTGAAAGGCTGCGTTGTGCATCGTAGGGCTGATCGAGTGACCTGCTGGGTAAGCGAGAAGGTAAACGTCTTTCATCTAATTAGGTTAGGCGGCAGCTCGAGCTACAGTGCGGCGTTCGATGACGTCTTCAATCACTTGAACAGTTTTTTCGATATCATCATCGGTTATATGGTAATGGGTGACTAAGCGGATGCTATCGCTGGTCAGGGCATTGCAAAGGATGCCACGGGTTTTCATGGCGTCTACAATTTCTGAAGCATTATCAATATTAAAGTAAACCATATTTGTTTGTACAGTTTTCATATTTATAAAGATACCTTCAATGCCTGCCAGACCCTTAGCAAGTTCGCTTGCACGTTCATGGTCTTCAACCATGCGCTCACGCATATCTCGAAGCGCTATAATGCCCGCAGCAGCCAATATACCCGCTTGACGCATGCCACCGCCTAGCATTTTGCGGTAACGGTGGGCTTTTGTTATGAACTCTTTAGAACCTAAAATAACTGAACCTACGGGTGCTGCTAAACCTTTGCTTAAGCAGAGTGACATGGTGTCGAAGGGTTTAGATATTTCTTCTAGGCTTATGTTGAGTGCTGCAGTTGCGTTGCAAACTCTTGCACCGTCTAAGTGAAAGGGCAAGTTGTTTGCTTTGGCAAGTTCAGCAATTTCTCGGGTGCGCTCGAGCGGCACAACCGTACCCCCGGCTTTATTATGCGTATTTTCTAAGCAAATAAGCTCGGTTGGTGCTTGGTGAATGTTATTCCTAATTTGACTTGCAATATCAGCCACTTCAGGAATTCCCAGAGGCGCAGGAATTAGTCTTGGTAGTGCGCCACTAATAACTGCGAGTGCGCCAGGTTCATATTCATAGATATGTGCGCCATAGGGCAAAATAACTTCAGAACCACGACCTACGTGTGTTGCAACCGCAACCTGATTACCCATTGAGCCAGATGGCACAAAAAGTGCAGCTTCAAAACCTGTTAGTTCTGCTGCAAAGTCTTGGAGCTGATTAACAGTAGGGTCTTCACCATAAACATCATCACCTAAAGGTACTTCTTGCATGGCTTGTTGCATGGCTGTTGTCGGCAATGTAACGGTATCTGAACGTAGGTCAATTGTATTCATTTTGCTTACTCCTGTAGTTATCTAGGGTCGTCTTTGGCTATGTTTGCAATTCTTTTTATCTTTCCCTGATTATATACTTTTTACTCACTCAATTTCATGATTTCAGCCAGCATATAAAATTCGGCTAGACTTTTTGGATGATTAAGCGATTTACCTGTCAGGGTCTCAATTTTTTTAAGTCGGTAACGCAAGGTGTTGATGTGAATGTCTAAACTATCTGCGAGTTGATCTAAGTTGTTTGGTTTATCTAAATAAGCTAGAAGGGTGTCGAATAATTTTCCAGATTTGTCTGAGTTGCGGATGGGCTCGAGCAGTGCATCTGTAATAGCTTGAAGTTTATCGTCGGATTGCTCACTCAATAACCAATGAAGGGGTTCTGGTCTATAAAACTGTTGTGGAACTTGCTTAGCTTGCTGCGCAGCCTGTTGAGCTTGCTGGTAAAGCTTCTTAAGTTCAGATGCACTATAGATGGCACTTTCTTGACTGATGCCAAGTTGCAACTTATATCCAGATTTATCATCTTTTTGAGCTGAGGTTAAGGCTTGAAACAGTGGCTTTAGCTGCGCTGTGGCGCTTGCACCTGAAAATACAAAAATACAATGTGGAATGTAGGGACTGTCCTCTGAAAAGCTTTGATATTTTGGACGAATACTAGACAAGGTAGTTAAGCTAATTGTGTCAAAGAAATTCAAAGCCGCTAGCTGTACACTTTCTAATAATTGACTGGCATCTTCTCTTGAGTGTGTGACCTTAGCAGTTGTATTAACCAATAATACAACTGCGACTGCGTAACTTGCACTTATGTCAAAGCCCATGCTACTCAGCTGATGATGAAAGCTAAGTTTGTCGAAGCTATCAGCAAACCATTCACTAAGAAATGCTTCTCTTTGAATACTTTTTAACTG
>CALHRJ010000069.1 GCA_938038395.1 uncultured Deinococcales bacterium
TCTTGGTTCTGGTGGCACAAAGACAAAAGAACAACTTACAGAAGCTGAGCGCAATGTGCTTAATACAACATCAACAGAAACGGGATTTAACATTGGGTGTCAGCGTCAAGATGGCAGTTTTTGCTTTAAGTACATCGTCACAATAGACAACAGTGGCGTACAAGTTCTAAATACTACAGTGGCAGTCGGAAGCTTTCTTAGTTCCATTGATAGTGTTACTGAAGCTGCTCTACTAGCAAGCGCCTATGGATATACTTGGGATGAAAGCGCCATTGAAACAGGAAGCGTAATACAACGGCGCAATGGTGACTATGAAATGGTTGTGCTTCGTCTTATGAACTTATGTTTGCCTGTGCAAACAGATCGCTTTCACATCACTGTTACAAAAGATACTACACTAAATGTTTTATCTTCCGAAAATTGGCAGTCTTTTCCAGATACTTGCATTCAACAAAACTAAAACATACAGACACGGGTGCGTCCCATCCAAGGTTAAAAATAGTTGGAGCAGCAATAAAAGTTTTTGCTTTTCAAAAACTTACAAAGGTTTAGCCTAAAAATTCCTTAAACCTTTAGCGGCACGCACCTTACAGCAATCAAGAATTGATACCCTCCCTTGGCACGTGATAGCATGACCCATCGTAACTACAAGGGAGTTTTTTCTATGTCTGAAACCGTTCTCAGTTTAGACAGTGATTTTCTGATTTTCCTACTTGAAGGTGGCAAGGCTTTTACCAATCCACCAGATTTACTTGGTGACTTAAAGGCTGAAGATGCGGTTAAAAACATTGATAATTCACCTCATAGTATCGCAACAATTGTATCTCACTTAGATTACTGGCAAACGTGGTTCTTAAAAGGTGTTGATGGTGAGCTCGAGCCCTACCCCGACTCATTTGGAAGCACCTTCTTCCCTGTTGAATCTGACCAATGGCAAGACCTAAGAAGTAACTTGCTTAACAACCAAGCCAAAATAAGAGGAATCTGTAATAATGCTAAACTCCTTGAGCGTCCATTTAGCCTAGGTAAATCGTTAGGCGGTGGTCATGATGAACGTAGTGTTGGTATGACCTTGCTATATACCGTGGTGATGCACAATGCGCACCACTATGGTCAAATAATTACCTTAAGACAAATGATGTCACTATGGCCGCCTGCTGCTGGAGGCATAAGTTAACTAAAGTTAGAGGTAAATTATGGAGCTCGAGCGCGATCAATTACAAAAAAATATTATTGAACTTTATACCCGTGAACATACTGAACTCGGTGACTTTGGCACTGCCTACCATTTAGGTCGAGGCTACGAACTTGCAAAACAGCATGACTTAGCAACAACGCTACGCAATCAAGGTATCTTGGTCTTCCCTCATGCTGGTGTTCAAGATTGTGGCTATCAAATCGCAGCCTGTGTGCATGCTGCACTCGATAGTGGTGCTGACAAAGTATTGTTTATTAGTGTATTGCATGCTTTCACTGAAGAAATGGAACAAGCCCGTAGACGGGTTGCAGCTGGTAAACCTCCAAAGGATGAACACCATTGGGGCATCCAAGGTCCAGGTATAAAAACCTTAACTGGAGATAGTGAGTCTTATAGCCAACAATGGCAAGCTGACCACGCACCTATGAGCTGGCGCTTTTTCTGGGATGCCGAACTCAAACGTCGAGAAATCGATCCTAAAGATGCACCAAAAGTTATTGAACGTTTTCCCTATTTGGCGGGTGGTAAACCTGAAGCTTTACCAAATATCGAAGAAACAATAGAAATCGCCAAAGATGCGGTGATTGTCTCTACGGCTGATGCATTTCACCACGGCATAGGCTACGGAGATGCTCCAGAAGACTCTTTCCCACCCAATACTCAGGGTTTAGCAAAGGCAAAACAAACACTGGAAGCTGGCATTAAACTCCTTGAAGCAGGCGATTATTGGGGCTACAACCAACATTGCGTAGATGCTAAAAGTGATGCTCGTGATGCTGGTCAACTCTTTCGCTATCTACGAGGTCCTATGAAGGGTGAGGTGATTGATATCACATATACCGACGCCTCTGCCCTATATAAACAACCGCCACCCACATGGGTAGCGGCTGCATTATTTAAATGGGACTTGACTTAAATGCTAGTTCAAGACAGCTTTAGTAAACGACATTAAAGGCAGTTTCAGCGTAACCATGATAGATACCAGCGGTTATACCGAGATCAAGCAGTATCGTGTTTAAATCAGCTTGAGAATGAACATTCTCATCAAGGTATCTTGGTAATGGAAGTGTCGTAACTACAGAGAATAACTTGTGCAATCCATATGGTGCAGTTACATCTAAACTATATTGAGCACCTGAACCAGGCAAATCGAGGACTGTACCTGCATGTATGTATGACGCAGCGCCTGTATAGGCGTTAGGATAGAGCACTTTTAGCCTTCCATCTGATTCTTCAACAAAGACATAAAGATAACCCGAATACGGGCTATTAACTCGATACTCTAAAGTTTCCCCAACTCGGTAAGTTGGTATCGCAGGTGAGATTGCATAGCTATGATGGAAAGCTTTCATAGGTGCAATGGCTAAACAGTGTGGAGAATATCCAGATTGACAATTTGCTGTTGGTGGGGGCGTTGCTAACCTAAAATCATAAACGCTAGGTGGAGGTGGAGGTGGAATAGGTAATGGATAAGGCTGTGGATAGCATTCTGAATGATACAGACCATCTACACAAATAACTGGTGGTGGTAGTGGAATTGGGTAGGGTTGTGGATAACCAACAGGCGGTGTAGGGCATGAGATTGCATCTCCACCAACAATAATACAACCTGGTGGTAATGGTGGTTGCACTGGGGTGCTGGGTAAACAACTTGGTGAGGGATCACCTGGTAGGCATGGGTACAACTGCGTTGGTACACAGCCTGGTTGATAGCCACCTGTTATATAGCAGGGGTCAGGCTCAACAGGAATGGGTTGCAAACCATAAATAGCAGCACATTCAGGTCTGCTTGAATAAGCTGAGCAGTAAGCAGGGAAACCCGGACCATACTTAGCGATTTCTGCTGGACTAGGTTGATACGATAGATGCGCCGCAGTACTCTGGGCCAGGCTCTGGACTAGGCTCGAGCCTAGCAAAAGCATTCCGAATATCAACACAATGGATTTCAAGTTAAAAAGCTTAGAATTATTCATAAAAATCCTCCTAAAAGAAACTATTACGATTTATTTTCAGGTTAAAAGACGAGTAAATCGCCAATAGCCTGCGAAAATTCTTCTACAGACCCTAGTTAGTATACCTCTGCATTATTGGTCTAAAATTAGGAACTAAGCAGTCCTAAAGTCATGTTTATCTTCAAAATTTAGTTTTTTAGCCATGAAGCACTTGTCGCAGTCTCAAGTATTGGTAAACTAACATTAAGGTTATGTCCTTTAACTGCAAATGGATTTTAGAGCAAATAAGTCCTAAATTAAATCCAAAGTGCTCAGGATTAGATTTCCTAAACATTCGACCTGACCTTAAATGATCAATACTCTTTATCTATTTTTTGGAAGTAAATCAATGTCATTTCAGATATTTGGAACGAATAAATCAAACGATAGCAAAAAAGCACAACGTTTTTTTAAAGAACGCCGCCTTGAAGTTCAGTTTTTTGATCTAAGCGGAAAAATATCAGTGGGTCAACTCAAAACTTTTGTACAGCGTTTTGGCATAGATGCATTGATAGACAAAGAGTCTAAAGCCTATGAAAAATCGGGTTTAGAACATATGCGAATAAACGATGACGACTTATTAGAAAAACTCTTAAAAAATCCAAAGATGATGAAACAACCCTTACTCAAGAGTGGCAACGACTTGAGCATAGGCTGGGATGAAAAGAAATGGCGTGCGATTACTGATGCTAAATAAACAACAAAAAGGCCTATTAGCGTGAATATACTTTTTATAGGCGACATATTTGCAAATGCAGGTTTAAAAATCACAAAGACCTTCCTCAATGAGTATAGGCATAACTACGACTTTATAATTGCCAATGGTGAAAATGTTGCGGGTGGTAAAGGCATAACCCGAAAGCACTATAAAGAACTTAAGAATATGGGCATAGATGTGATTACTCTTGGTAATCATGCTTGGGATAATCGTGAGGCATTAGAAATTGTAGAGGAAAGCCCGACCCTCATTCGTCCTTACAATCTCCCCAAAAGCTCTCCCGGCTTTGGCTATTATGTCTTTAAAACTAAATCAGGTGAACAAATTGCTGTCTGCAATGTTTTGGGCCGAGTTTACATGGATAGTTATGATGACCCCTTCTTAGCTATGGATACGATTTTGGCTGAACATCCACCAGAAATCCCCCTCATTCTTGACTTTCATGCTGAAGCAACAAGTGAAAAGAAAGTACTTGCCTATTATCTACGTGGTCAAATTAGTGCGTTACTAGGAACGCACACACATATCCCAACCGCAGATGCTCGCATTGATGGCGGCACTGCCTACATAACAGATGTTGGCATGACGGGTGTTAGTGATTCTGCCATTGGTATGGACTACGAAGCTGTGCTCGAGCGCTTTATCCATAAGCAACCACGCCGCTTTAAACCTGCAGATGGCGACGCCAATGTCAATGCTGTAGCAATCACCTTGGATGGGCCTATTGCTACTGAAATTGAACATATTCAGTGGTATGGCTAAGTCTAAAACCTATGTACTCTGTAACTTCACCGATTTTATTTAGACTTAAGGTTGTATTCTTAAGTCTATTGTTTTGGTTTTGTTTTTCCATAACACATGCTCAAACCATCGTCACAAGCATCCAGCCTTACTACAGCCTTACCCAACAAATCGCTCCCGACGCAGAGGTCTTTCGCCTTTTAGCCATCGGTGCATCTCCCCACAGCTTCGAGCCCAGACCCAGCCAAATTCGTATGGTTGCTAAAGCTGATCTCATTATCATCAATGGTGTTGTTGATGCGTGGGTTTACGACATTATTGATGCAAGTAAGAGTAAAGCAATCGTTTTGAATATGATGGATGAGCTCGAGTTTGACCATATAGAAGATCACGATGGTCACAATCATGAGGTTGAATCAGCAGACAAGGATTTAGGCAATCCTCATATATGGCTAAATCCAGCACTGATGGCAAAAGGCGTTTCAATTATTGCCGAACACATAGTTGAAGTCAACATAGCAGATGCTTTTGCAATTCAAAGCAATGCCAGCCAATTGTCTAATTCAATAAATAATCTAGATCGTCAAATTCAGATACGACTTGCACCCGTATCAACAACACCTTTTGTACCTTTTCATAATGCATGGGCACACTTCGCAGACCACTATCACCTCAATTTACTTTTAGAAATTGAACCTGCACCTGGTAGAGAGCCAACTGCACACTACCTTGCAAAGGCATTAGATCAGATTACCATGACTGATACAAAAGCAGTCTTTAGCGAAGTTCAACTGGCTAAACGCCCTGCACAAGTCGTGGCTAACAATGCAAAGGTTAACTTATATCAACTTGACCCAATTGGTGGTACTAAGGGTACAGAAAGCTACCAAGAAATGTTGCTCTACAACGTAAATACCATAATCGAAGCATTAAAATAGTTTCTACTTTTGAATCGGCAACCAACGTCCATAACTAAAACAGCGCCATAACCATTCAAATGGACCATAGTTGAAATTTTGCAACCAAATGTTGCTAAAGACTAGTTGAAGCACAAACAGACTAAGCGCTAGTAAAACAATATCTAGTGAACCCCAAGTTGCATACTGACCAAAACCATAGCCATAAAAAATAGTAGTTAAAACAATTGATTGGCTTAAGTAATTTGTGAGTGCCATTCTTCCAACGTCTGTAAATATAGTTAAGGCAGCGTAAGCTCGAGCCCGCTGTAATCCTTTCATTATTCCCAAAACATATAACCCACCCAATGCAGGCCCACCAAAAATAATTGCCACATGTCGCCACAATGCAGGATTCTCACCAAAAGCCGCAAAATAAATACGTGGCAACTTAAACAAAGCAAAACTAAAAAATACAATTGCCAATGCTTTAAAAGAAACTTTGTACCGAAAAAATCCACTTTCAACAGCCACCATGCCGAGCAAGAACAATCCTAGAACTTGTGGCAAGGTATAGACCAAACTAATTGCCCCAAAATAAAAGAACTCATAGCTACGTAGCTGCGTTATCTCCCAAAATGAACCGTTAGCATAAACATCAAGTAATTGATTTAAACTCAAGTCCAAAGGCCACCATTGCAAAGCAAATTGCACACCATACCTAGTCGCTAAAAATGCGATCAGAATTAGAACAATAGCCAAAATTAACTTTTTGTTTGTATTCAATCGCACTAGGAAAAGTAAAAGAAAGCCCGTAATAGCATAAAGTGCAAGGATATCTCCCATCCAAACAAAACAGCCATGCAAACACCCAATGAACAGTAAAAAACTAAAGCGTCGTATAAAGTAAAGTTTAGAACCTGATTGAAACTTAGAATATTGTAGAGCGAAACCAGCCCCAAACAAAAAAGAAAATATGGGGTAAAACGAAGTACGTACCAAAAACATAAGCGTAAGTTCAACACTTTTATCAACTTGATTTAGAAGTGGAAACCCTAATGGCATGTAAAAATGTTGAGGATAAGCTATCAATAAAGCATTAAGCATCGCTATTCCAAGCAAAGCAATACCCCTAATTACATCAAGACTTATATACCGCTCTTGCTTTTCAGTAGCTTCATTCACACCCGCATACTACCAACAAAACTTAGGATTACATCGTAAATCGTAACTCTCACGAATACTTATTTGGTTTATACTGTTAAAGACAGCAAATAAATCTAGAGCACAAAGTTGAGAAAGACAAACTTATCAAACTTAATCTGCAAGCACATTATTAAGGGAAGTCATGCAAAGCATTGACACAATCAAAAACGATTTAACAAAAAATTTTAATACTCTACAACGACATCTGACAGATATTGTCGCTGCTACCGAAAGTGGTTTTGGATCACAACCTATCGACACTCTAAGTAACTGGATTGTTGGACACATTCTCATTCATAGAATTGCACTTCTAAATTACTATCCTGATGGTAGTCAAAGTAACCTGAATTGGTTATCACTTTATCCAAGAAGCTACTTATCCTTCAAAACAACTAACAACGATAATGATCGGAAATCCTATTCAACTTTACTCACCGACTTAAAGCACTCTCAAAACTCAATCATTACTTTACTAGATAGCTTAAAGGATGAACATCTCCAAGCCAATTATCAATCTAGTCAACAAGACCTAAATAACAAAAGCTATTCTCTAGGTGCTTTATTAGCAAATGATACTGACTTACTAACTATAGAACAAACATCTATAAGAACGATGCTAGTTTCCCTAGTTGAAAAAGAATCTGACTTAACTTTACAGTTTGTGCAAGAACAACGTCAAAACAGCAAAACCGGTATCTATTAAATCCTCAAACCAGCTTCTAATGTTTGACAGCTACTACCTTAAATATTAGGCTGTAAGTCAGCAAAAATCTTAATAGACCTAATTTTCTTAAAAAGAAAGGATAACCTAAACATGAAAGATCAAATTCAACAACAAATCGAAACTCTCTCACAAGAAATATATGAGAAGAAACAACAGCTTTCAGACTTAAGACGCCAACGACCTCCAGAACAGGTAGAGGATTATGTATTTACGACCACCAAAGGTGTCGTTAGTCTTTCCGAACTCTTTAAAGATAAACAGGATCTCATAATAATTCATAACATGGGTAAAGGTTGTTCCTACTGCACCATGTGGGCAGATGGCTTTGAAAGTTCACTCGCACATTTACAAAATCGTACTGAGTTTGTTATCTCTTCCCCTGATGAACCAGCCGTACAAGACGAATTTGCAAAGAGTCGAAACTGGACGTTTCCAATGGTGTCAACTGCAAACAATAGTTTTTTTGCTGATATGGGTTATGCCAGAGATAACCACACT
>CALHRJ010000070.1 GCA_938038395.1 uncultured Deinococcales bacterium
GTTTGAAAATGCTTGGAATAGCATTATACTACTGAAAAGTAGGGTTCGTTTTCGTAAAGGGTTTTGATGATGCATAAACACATTTTGGTTGTTGGTTCTATCAATATGGATATCGTTGTTCAAGTTTTAGAGCAACCCAAAGCTGGCGAAACTTTACTGGGTAGCGACGCTGTGAATATACCTGGTGGTAAGGGAGCAAATCAGGCTGTGGGTGCTGCTCGTTCGATTGGACCTGAGGTTGATTTAGCTGTGGCTATGCTTGCTAATGTGGGTACGGATGGCAATGGGAAGATTTTAAAAGATAATCTGGAGGCTTCAGGTGTAGATACGCGCTATATTGATGCTGTGGAGGGCTCGAGCGGCATTGCGCTCATCACCGTAGACCAACGTGGGGAAAATATGATTGTTGTTAGCCCCAGTGCAAACGGCAAGCTTAGCCCAGAGCGTTTAAAGACAGAAATGTTAGAAGATGTTGCAATAGTCGTAATGCAGCTAGAAATCCCATTTGAAACTGTAGAGGTAGTTGCTAAAGCGGCATTTGAGCGAAATATCCCTGTACTATTAAACCCAGCACCAGCCAGAGAACTTCCAAACGAATTTCTGAAACATCTAAGTATATTGGTCGTGAACGAAAGCGAAGCTGAGTTTCTAAGCCAAGTCAAAGTGACGGACAAACAAAGTGCTTTAAAAGCGGCACACATCTTGCAATCAATGGGTGTAGAAACCATTATCGTAACGCTTGGAAGCGATGGTTTAGTCTGGCTAGATAAAGATGCATCTGGAAGTCTTGAGGGCTTTAAAGTGGACGTGGTAGATACTACTGCAGCAGGCGATACTTTTTGTGGTGCATTAGCAACGCAACTAGCACAAGGCACTAACTTAGAAGAGGCCTTGAACTTTGCCAATGCAGCAGCAGCACTTGCTGTAACTGTACAAGGTGCTCAACCAAGTATTCCTTCTTTTAGTAAAATTGAGGATTTTTTAAACGCTAGTTAGTGCTTGTGATTTAGTATTTCAATTTCAATACCATCAGGCGATTTAATCACCATTGTATCTGCAAAACCTTGATCGATAATGTCTCGAATAATCTTAATATTATGTGTTTCGAACATAGCTTTTAGCTCAGTAAGCGCTGTTGAGCTTGTGTAGCTTAGTCCCATATGATTACCGATCGTTATAGGCTCATTAGTGTAATGAATGCCAAAACTAGCACCATTAACACTGAGTTCAGTCCAATCATCACTTTGGTAGACTACAGTTACATCGCCTAAGAGTGAGTAAAATTTTATGGACCGCTCAACGTCATTACTGAAAATAAATGGGGTTAGCTTCATAATGCTTAGTAGTATAGCATTAGTAAAACTTGGTAGGAATAATTTAGAAAAGTGAAGCTATTGCAATGATTAGGGTTATTACAATAAAAAAAACACTCAGTCGAAGAAACTGAGTGTTTGAAAAATTCGAGTGTTTGTAATTACTATAATATCAAAAGCTAAATTATTATTTAGAACTAAATGCTAGATTAGAACCAAACGTTAGCTTAGTTCTAAGCAACAGCTTAGTAGCTTTGTGAGCTTTGATTAGTAACGGTTACGTTAGAGGCTTGTGGACCTTTTTGACCTTGTTCGATGTCGAATTCTACTTCGTCGCCTTCATAGAGGTTACGGAAGCCATCGCCTTGGATTGCTGAGAAGTGTACGAATACGTCTTGGTCGCTGCCGTCTTGTTCGATGAAGCCAAAACCTTTGTCGCCGTTAAACCATTTTACTTTACCTGTTGCCATTGTGTTACTTTCCTTACTGCTGCTCAAGATACTAAATTACTTTAGAAATGATGCAACATTTATATTACCGAGCTTGCGCCCGTGTCCCCAAATAAGATTTATTTACTCTATAAGCAAATATATTTTTTGCTAGGAACACAAGTAGTTTACAGACTTTTGCTTGAAAATACAAGTGAGTTTGCTTACGTTTGGCTTGATTTAGATTATGATAATAATCATTAGGAAGCCTTATCCTATCAATTATACCGAGTACAATAATTTTCTAAACTTAATTATACCGAGTACAATTATTAAGCAAGTAATTACTATTTGCTTAATTTGCAAAAGAATACTTTATTGAAGATATTCTTCACCTATTATTCTTAGGTAAAGGTCAAGATTTGCAATTGTTTTTATGGCTAGTTAAAGCAATGTCTATAGTTCAAAACGGACAATTGCCTTTATCTTGTGAAAGCTGAGGTACTCAAACGCTTGTTTTTTAGTTTGTTATAGATGAGCTATTTAATCACATTCATGAGTCGCATTGAATGCAAGTTCTGGGTTGAAGGTGATGGTTTCTAGGACTTTGTTCTCTTCTGAATCAGCACTTTCTTGATTGGAAAAGCGTTTGTCATGCCAAAGTAAGTTACCTTCTTGGGTGTAGTAAATTTTGTGCTCGAGCACAGTTTCATTCTCAGCAGTAGTTGCACTATTATTGACGGTTTCAGAAATTTGAACAAAGCGCAACATGCCTGAATCATCATAGGTATGTTCTACTTGTGCAGAATTTTGCTCGCCGCTGTAGTTGGCTACATAACGTCGAATGGTGCCTTTATCGGACCAAAGTTTGCGTTCTGACTCTTGATAAGGGCTACAACGTTCAAAGCTCTGTGATTTTTGACGTAATAAATCAACTTCAATAAACTCATTTAATTCGCTATACATCATGCGAGTACTCACAACATCTGGGTGGCTTTGCCAATTGTCTTCGCTGATTTCGACTTCTGTTGTTTCACTTGCTTCAGCTGGCACTTCAGTTTCTAAAACTGTTGTTTGAGTTTCTTCTGTTTGTGCTTCTTCTGTTTGAGTTTCTTCTGTTTGTACTGCTTCAGTGACTTGCGTTTCTTCTGGAGCAGTGGGTGGTGTCTCAGTTGATGTTGTGACTGAGGTGGTCTCGGGGCTCGAGCTATCAGTCGTGGTTACTTCATCAATATTAGTAGTAGCCACAGCTAAAGTTTCTGTTTCAGATGCTTCAGTATTAGTAACTTCAGAATCTACAACTCCAGTTGCCTCAGTTGTCTCAGTTGCAGTCTCAACAGTTTCTGGAGTGCTTTCTAGAGTACTAACAACACCAATGCTAGTTGGATTCGTAGTATCACCCGTTAGACTATCGATAGTTTCCTGACTTGGATCAGCTAGGTAGAGGATTGGAGCAAGCATATTGTTATCTACTGTACCGATAGTTTGTGGATTTGTAGCTTCATCTGGAAGAGCTAAGGCTGATTCTTCTGTTATTTCAGTGGACGTTTCTACATCTGCAACTGCTGTTTCTGAGAGAGTTGTAGCGTTGCTTTCGCTAGTAGTAACTTCACTAGTTGTGTTTTCTTGAGTTGCTGTAGTGGAAGATTCTATTGCAGCATCTATTTCTTCTACAATTTCTTGTACATCATCTGGTGTAGTTGTTTCTACAACTTCTACATTTTCTATAACTTCTTCAATGGTATTAGCTTCTTCAGTCGTTTCTGTATTTGCTTCAATTTCAGAAGATGTATCTAAGTCTGCAGTATTTGTTGCTTCTGTTTCAGATGTGTTTTCTTCCGTAGATGTTTCTTCTATAGTACCAACTTCAGAATCTGCGGCTACCTCTACCTCTGAGGTGCTTTCGCTTTCTTCACTTGTTTCTGTAGTTTCTTGAGTTGTAGTTTCTTGAACAGTTTCAGCAGTGTCATCTGCTACTTCTGAGCTTTCACTTGACGTATCTGCTACTTCAGTTTCTTCAGTAGATACGTCTTCTTGAATAGGCTGAGGGCTGATAACAGCTGCTTCATTTATGCTATCTGCTGTAACTACTTCATCTGTAGCATCCGTTGCTACAACCTCTGTATCGGTTTCTTCTGGTTTGACTTCACTAACTTTTTCGCTTTCACTAACACCATCAACCGCTGCGGCACTTAGACCAAAGTAAACTGGGAGTCTTTCGGATACAATTAGCTCATCACCATTTCGTTCTAAACGAATCATTTCAGTAATGAGTGCATCACCAATTTGACTAAAGCCATTGCTCAATACAACAATATGTGTATCGTCCCCTTCGTCGCAAAGGTAGTAGATGATAATGGTGGGCTCGAGCTCGATTGGGTCGAGTTTCAAACAACTACCTGTTTGTGTTTTGATTTGTTTAATATCTATATTGACTTGCTTTTCTTGGGCAATATCTGCTGTGGCACCTTTCAAGACTAATTCCATATAGTCAGCATTAAATTTTCCAAGTGGTTTGCCACCATCGTGGTAAAGCGTGCCTTTGAGAATTGAGGCTTGTGTACCTGCTGCTACATTGCTTAAAGGGTCACAACCGTAAATGTTGTTGCTACCGTCAAGATGAATCGTTGTCCCATTTGTATCTGTACCAAGCCAAAAGCAGGAACGACCATCATCTAGGGTTACTTCTGTAGCATAGGCCCTGTAGAAGCGTTGTTTGTCTTCATTCCAAACAAGGTAGTATTCAAACTCGCTACCTGGGTTGATTTGTACCAGTCTGCTATCAGCAGTAAATTCAACACCTGAACCGCTGACCATGCTATCGACTACTTTGCCAGAGGTAACATCTACAATGACATTAACCTGACATTGTGCGCCACAGTCGATGGTTGTCAAACGATATTTACCAGCAAAGTTAGCACCTTCAGCTAAACTTTCTGAAAGGGTTGTTTCAAATTTACTAGCCAAGCTGTTTGAGGTATCTAAGTCAGCAATAAAACCTGTATAAATGTCATCTTCTGCAGCAAGGTGATTCTCGAAATCATAACTAACTGCAGTAGCTGATACAAAAAAGTTTAAGCAAAATAAACAAATTAATAATATAAGAAATTGAATTCGATGCATTTCTATCTATCTCCTAAAGTAACGCATTAGCCTCATAAGTAGCTTTTATAAAACTAGCTTACATAAGCCTAAATGAACTTGCTGAGCAGACAATTTTTTGTACAGAGATACAGGTTGAAGGTATAACGTTAAAGCACAAAGTTGTCTACAAGGCAGTTTCATGCCCAGTTTAATAGTCAGTTTAGTTCATTTCTAGCAATAACTTAAGCTGATTATTCACAAAAAAAGCGTCAGAAAGTCTATCCTGACGCTTTTTGCCAAAGTTTGTTATTTACTGTCTAGGTAGAGGATACAATTCATACTTTGCTTCCATAGTGTTGTGAATAAGCCCAACACATTTGTGATTTTCAATCAAGAAGTGTCTAGGTGAGTTCCAACAGAGCTGAATTTACCGAGCAACGTTGTTAAGTGTATTGCTAATTTTAAGCGGAACTTAGCCTTATGCAACACCAGTTCTTACACCTTGACTATCAAGGTAGCGTCTATAGGCAATTGCTAACCTATCAGACATAAGGTGTAGCTCTTCACGTAAATCTAAAGGAAGTAGCTCTGGGCGCTGGCTTTGAACAATGACCTCATCTTGAGAAAATACTTTGTCTTGAAAGGCTTGAAAGGTTGCATCTTCTGTTTCAAATGCATAGTTGCGACTGAGCAAAATATAAGCTTTGGTTTTACCATCAGCAACAGGGGAGGTTTGTAGCATCATGGAAAATACTTCAGGACTTGTACTGTCTGTCTTTCGAAAATGTGCAGTCATAGGACTGAGAACACTATATATGTAGTCGTTATTAACGACCTTTCCACGACCATCTGGATCAGGTTGGAAGATGCGAATGGTATC
>CALHRJ010000071.1 GCA_938038395.1 uncultured Deinococcales bacterium
GCAATATCTTTATCTGGACGTACCAGTACGGCTGCTGTAATCAAACCTGTGATTTCATCGCAAGCATAGAGCGATTTAGACATGAGGTCGTTACGTGGTGCGCCAGAGTAGTCAGCGTGACCCAAGATGGCGTTTAATACATCTTCTGGGTAGCCCAGTTCTCTTAAGTGTGCTACACCTATAAAAGGGTGCCCTGTTTGACTTTCAACATCAACGTCCGGATGCTTTTCGTAATCAAAGTCGTGTAGGAGTGCAGCAATGCCCCATTTAACTTCATCTTCACCGTACTTTTTGGCATAAGCGACAGTTGCAGTTTCTACGGCTAGCATATGATTGCGAAGACTTTCTGATTCGGTCCATTCGGTCATGAGTTGGTAAGCAGCTTCTCTTGTTAATTCCATAGTTTAGTTTAACCCAAAGAAGTCATGTTTTTCATAACCACTTTCATATTGGCTTTACTGAAGTTGAAAAGATTAGGTGCAATAATTAACATGTTTTTGAGTACTAGTGTAAAAACCGCAAAGCTAAACCCCACTTCCCGTATATTTGACATAGTTCGATGTTACTAAAGCCATCAACTCACGGTTTCGTACTTTTGCTACGTCAGTATTGTTTCAGGCTCGAGCCTCTAAACTATTCCCACAATGGTTGAAGAACTTAAAATGATGTCCACAACTGAATTATCACTCAAACTTCACGAACATGAAAAAGCAGTGTTTGAAGGTACTGCTCAAGGCAAAGACTACACAGCCTTTATGTTTTTTAGACAAGAAGTACAGCGTCGTTTATGGACGGGGCTAGATATGAATTTAGATGAAGCAGTGAATCAACTTTCAAAAATTCATAGTAAAGCTGGCGATACACAGTATTAGGAGCTATCTTAAAACTAGCTCTTTTTCTTAATTGCCACACAAAACTTAGGTTGAGCAATAAGAACATAGGGCTTTTATTTTGTTAAAAACTATGGCTTTGACATGATCTTGAGTTTTGAGATGGCTTTTAGAATCAGTTAATGCAATGTTTGATTTAGCTGAGCGTTCAAGTAAAAGTACAAAAAAAGTGGCGGTTTGATAACCGCCACTTTTTTGTGGATTATAGTTTAAGTCTAAAGATTAAGCTTTAGCACGTCTGCTACGACGGGCAGAACCTGCATTGCGCTGACGGTTTTTGAACCAAACTACAGTAGGTGCCAGAATAAAGATACTTGAGTAAGTACCAACTCCAATACCTATGAGTAGGGTAAGGCTGAAGTCACGAAGCACACTACCACCAAAGAAGAACAGTGCAAGCACTGCAAGCAAGGTTGTACCTGAGGTAATTAATGTTCTGGAAAGAGTTTGATTGACACTAAGATCAACGATTTCTTCGTAGTTAAGACCTTTGACTTTCTTGAGGTTTTCACGGATTCTATCTGAAATAATAATTGAATCATTTAGTGAGTAACCTACAACGAAAAGAACAGCTGCAAGGACTGGGATGCTAAATTCAGCACCATTCAGTCTATTGATACCAAGTACCAATACAACATCGTGAATTACTGCAATAATTGCTGCAACCGCAATAATCCAGTTTGGCCAGAAGCGAATTGCAACATAGAGCAAGATAAGTCCAATTGCTACAAGAAGGGCAGTAATCGCTGCTGTTCTAAGTTCTTCACCTACAGCAGGACCTACAAAGTCAGCTTGTAACAAGTCTGCGTCGATTGCAGTTGCTAGGTTGCTTGGGAACTGCTCACTGCCTTCAGCGCCTGGTGTTAAGCCTACACGGACAGAAAGTAAGTTACCATCGATGGTGTTATCTATAACTTCTTGAATAACTGCACCACTACCAGTAATGCCTTCGATGCCTAATTCGTCAATTGCTGCACGAACATTGTTGGTATCTAGACCTTCTTGGACTTTATAAAGGACGCTCGAGCCACCTGTAAAGTCGGTTGATGGGTTGAGACCTCTAACGGTTAGGAAACCTAAAGAGGCAAGTGCAAGTATGCCAGAAATAGCCATAACGATTGGCGCTCTACGTACAAACTTAATGCCAGAAAACTGACCAAGTGGTGTAAGGAAGCTACGACGGTTACGGGTTGTAAATACATCTAGCAAGAATGGTACGACCACAATGTTTACAAAAACAGCAGACACAATACCAATTGCAAGTGTTACTGCGAAGCCACGAACAGGACCAGCAGTGTATTGATAAAGTGCAGCGGCAGCTAGAAGGGTTGTTACGTTTGCATCAATAATCGCTGAGAGCGAGTGCCCAAAGCCATTTTTCATGGCCAGTCGTAAACCTTTTCCAGACTTCAATTCTTCTTTGATACGCTCAAAGGAAATAACATTACCATCAACCGCAGCACCAATTGTAAGAACCAAACCAGCAAGACCAGGTAGGGTCAGCACTGCTTTAAGGCCACCTAAGATGCCGAAGATAAAGAGCATCGCAAGGATTAGACCGAAGGTAAGTACGCCACCAAAAAGCGGACCGTATGCAAATAGAACAGCTAGGATAACCGCAATACCACCAATAAGGGCTGCACGCTGACCCGCAGCAATTGAATCTTTACCAAGGGTAGGACCGATTGCACGGATTTCTTCAACTTGTAGGTTAATTGGTAAGCTACCACTACGAAGGACTAGTGCTAAATCGCCAGCTTCGTCGATATCTGCAAAGCCTTCAATTTGACCGTTTGTACTGATTACACCGTTCAAACGTGGTGCACTCATGATTTGACCATCAAGTACGATAGCCATTTGGCGACCTAGATTGTTACCTGTGAATTGACCAAATTGAGTAGCATATTCACCTTTAACATCGAAAAGTACAACTGTTCCGCCAATGCCACCTTGGTTGAAGTTTGCAGATGCATTACTGATGATTTCCCCAGTAAAGGCTACATCTTCAAGGTAATCTATAGGTGAACCCGCACCAACATTACCTTCGTATTCAGGTTTTGCTAAGCGGAATTCAAGAACAGCCTGCTGACCGACGAGGTCAAGCGCACGATCTTGTTGGTCACTGGTTAGGCCTGGAAGCTCAACCATGATTTGGCGGTCACCAACGGTTTGTACGGTTGGTTCGGCAACACCAAATTCATTAACACGGTTTTCGATAACATTACGTGCAGCGACAAGGTCTTCACGAATTACTTCATCTTCTTCTGCTTGTAATACAACACGCAAGCCACCTTGAAGATCAAGGCCAAGTTTTAAAGCTGGGTCTGGGTTCCACGGTTGCCAGATATAGGCAATCGAGGCAATAATCGATGCCAGTAAGATTAGCGCGGTAAAAGAACGTCTATTCATTAAATATCTCCAAAAATTTTATTTGTTGTTTAAGCTTGATTGATTAGGTGTAACCTAGTTTATGTGCCTAGTTTTAGACTGATTTAGTACTTGACTGCAGGTTACAACCATGAACGAAATAAAATAAAACCTGGAGTATATTAACCGCCTTCAAGCCGAAGCTTGGCTTGACTCAGATAACTTTTTTCATAAGCCAAATGGCTTATAGGTTTTTTTAAGATTGGTTTTGAATCAGCGCTAAGAACTGATTGGGTAGTAGTTTGGATAGCTTTGCTATAAAGGCTAACGCTGTTCGTGTTTTTTCTTTGGGCAAAATATCTTTGTGATAAGCGTGTTAAAGACCAAAAGTCTTTCAGTGAATTATTCAGACCCACTTCACGGGTATTGTCTTCGCTACCTGATAAATCAAGGGTGGCTTTTAAATCAACTGCAGTTTTGGTCGATAAAGAACGTATGCTTTCAACAGCTGTTTCATTCTGGATGTTGTACAAAACATTATGCAATAAAGGTGCAAGACATAGCGATAAAAAAACTAAACTATGAAGTGAGCTTTGTAAAAGGAGAGTGAAGCGCTTATGGGTCATGTTGAAAGTTGAGATAGCTTTGCCTAAGATTAAAATTCAACCTTCAAAGTAGCATAGATTTTTAAGGGCAATAAAGAGCTTTATGAGAAAAATAGCCTTGTGAAATTAACTAAATGTAAACCAGTGGAAGTGCCGTGTAACCTAAGTTCTTTAACATTTTCCAATTTAGCTTGTGCTGTATAAACTCTGAATGCCAAGCATTTGACGTTTAAGCTATAAGGAGACTATCAGTTTATGTATTGGCACTTGTAACAATAATGTCCACCCAGTAGTTTAAGTTTGTCTAAATTGTCTTTTGAAAATAATAAAAGCTAGTAGTGAAGCTACTAGTAAAAAGCAAAAGGCAATGTAAAGAGCTGGTTCGATACCAATCGTTTCTTGTAAAGCACCGATACCAATGTAAATGATGCCAGCAATACCCCATGTTAAACCCATGAGCATACCAGAGGCTGCGCCAACCGCATTTGGAGCTAAGTCTTGAGCACTTACGACTAAAGATGCAATACAACTATTAACCAAGATGCTTGCTAAGATAATACTTGCAAAGTAGAAAACAGAGCCAATAGGCATAAAGAAAAATAAGAAGCTTACTGGAAATGCGAGGAGGGTAGAACCTATGATGATCCGCCAACGGCCGATTCGGGGCTCGAGCCAACCCCCTGCCACAATCCCAATCGCTGAAGCAACGCCATAGGCAAAAAGTGTATTGGCAATCATTAAGCTATCAACTGCGTAACCTTTTTCAACTAACCAAAGCGGAACACTATTGATGAAACTTACAAAAGATACGCTTCTAAAAATACCAACAAGTGCAAGCGCACCTACCGGACCTATTACAAACGAGCGAATATTTTTTAAAGTCTGAGCGATACTAGCTGAGTCTTTTTTCTCTTGGATAGTTTCAGCTTTTGGCGCAACTAAAAAAATAACAATACCGATGATGATGCCTGGAATCATTAACCAAGGTGTTGCTGTTAAACCAAAACTACCAATGAGTATCAGGACTACAAACGGTCCTAAACTGTTTCCTAAAGGTCCAGCTGAAGTAAATATGCCAAAGCTAAGCGTTTTATTTTTAACTTCAGATGTTGCAGTGCGCACAATGCTCACAGCTGCTGGGTGAAAGGCCGCTGAACCAAGACCACCAATGATAAGTAAAAGGAATAGACTTGGCACATTGGGAACAATGCCAATTAAAGACATTAGGCTTGCGCCTGCAACCAAGCCGATGGCTGCAATCTTTCTAGCCCCAAATCTATCTGCAACTGCGCCAAACACAGGTTGTAAAACATTTGAAGAAAACGAGACAGTGGCTACAAAACTTGCTAAAAGTGTTTCACCAATTGAAAAGCGTTCTTGCAAACTGGGAAGCAGCGGTGACAGGATCCCAGCGTAAGCGTCATTGGTACTGTGCGCTAAGATGAGTAAGGCAACAATGCCAAGGTTTTGTAGGCTTAACATGCCTGTTGTTAGGTGCTTGTTTGGTTGAGTAGCCATGAGTAGCTTAAGTGTACATCAAATTTAGGAAGAGCTGTATAGCTCCTTACCAGTATTGAAAATAATAATTGTAGAATGCTTTGATGTTAAGGCTATAAAAATATAGCAAAGACAAAAGCCTGCAGTTGGGGGATTTCGCAGGCTTTTTATTGATGTTTGAGCTTGAGGGTTGAACTTAAATCTAAACTTAGTATAGGCAGTTTGAGTGTCACTAAAATTAAATCGTAAGGAAACGTTTTGCATATGAAGTTTGGGTGCTTACTAAATTCTTTTGAGAATTTAGTAACCCTTTTTGTCAAGATGTCTGCACAGTCGCTATTAAATGGTCCAATAAATAGACCAAAATTGCTAAAAATTGCCAAAAAATTGTCAGCGTTGATATAATCTTATGGATAAATACATGAATAATTTGGAGGATTACTGTGAGAGAAGCAACTTCAGTAGATGTCGCAAGTTTTTATAAGGAAAATGGTTACTTTGTTCTGGATGAGGCACTTACGCAAAAAGAGCTCGAGCACTTACGTCAGGAAACCCTCCTAATTTGCCGTGGGGAACGAGGAAATGTACGAGGGCTCGAGCCTGCTGCTGCAGACGAAAGTAACGATGAGACTTTGCGCCGCTATTTATGTATTCACTTCCCACATAAGATTTCTGAATTGATGATGGATACGCTAAAGCATCCAAAAATCGTGGACATACTTACAAGCGTTATTGGTCCTGATGTTAAATGTATGCAATCTATGGTCTTTGTGAAAGCTGCAGGTAAGCCCGGTCAAGCATGGCATCAAGATGAAGATTTTATTCCGACCCGTGACCGATCGCTTATAGGCGCTTGGATAGCCTTGGATGATGCAACAACTGAAAATGGCTGTCTTTGGATGATTCCTGGTTCACATAAGCCTGGCATACTCTGGCCTATGCAGGTACAAGAGGATTATCGGTTTGACTGCTCGGCTGAGTCATTTGCATTTCCT
>CALHRJ010000072.1 GCA_938038395.1 uncultured Deinococcales bacterium
GAAACAAGTTGATTTTTATTCTGTGGATGGGCACTTGAAAGTAGTTGGTTCTAACAAACCATTGATGTATTTAGGGTTTACTTTTGATGGAGAAAATATTCTATTGCGTCAAAAAGTTATTTCACGCTATTACGGAAAAGTGAAACAAGCAGTAAAACTGGCTAAGAAAAGTAGAATAAATGCCAATGTAAAGGCTCGCAAAAATAATCGACCAGAAATTCCATTATATAAAAAACAACTATATAGTAGATACTCCTATCTTGGTAAGCGCAATTTTATTACTTATGCACATAGAAGTGCTAAGAAAATGAATTCTGAAGGTATTAGAAAGCAAATAAAACCGCATTGGAAAGTGCTACAAGAGCTGATAGATTCTTAGCAATCCTAGAAAATTATTACTTTGCATTATTTGCGATAATTTTAAGGTTGATTATTTGACGGGCACAGCCCATCCTACGAAAACCGATTGTTTGAATAGAAGGAAAAGTCTGACAAATGAATAAACTAATGTACCTCCTGATTATATTGAGTTTGGGTTTTTCATTCGCACAAGAACGCTCTTTAAACTATAAAGATGATCGTGGTGCTTCTTGCGCTACAATTGTTGTTGTAGATGCTGAAGGAACTGAAATAAAACTGCCACCTAATGTGATAAAGGCTCTTGATTGTAGTAATGCAAGCTTGTCACCTAACGGTGACTATTTAGCATATTTTCAAGATAATGCACTCAATATGTATGATTTTGCAGAGCAAGGATGGATACATTTTTCTGATATACCCACTCACCCAGATGGCATCAATAGTTCGGTGTTTTGGTCAGAAGATGCTAGCCGTCTAGGACTTGTACACATTAGTCAGTCAGGAATTTTTGAACATAATAGCCAAGTTCAGATTTTTGAATTAGAGGGTATAGCAATCCTCAATGAAATTGTTTTGGATATTGAAGTTACCTTTAGTTGTGGTGGCATTTGCTCACCATTGGATATAGCTTTTGAAGGTAATGATGTGCTTCGTTATCAGACGAATTCAAGCCTCTTTTACATGGATGGGTTGAGGACTATTGCACGGCTCGAATTAGTTACGCCTGAGTGATTTAACTTAGCCTATTCCTATAATTTGTAAAATGTCCATCCTACGGGATTTTGAGTAATTATTGAGTTGGGAATTTATGGGCATAGCCCATGCTACCAGAGCTAATTTTACAAATGGTATAGATTATAAAAATGGATTTTCTATTTGTAAACCATCAATATCATGACCATGTTGTAAATCTTCACTCAGCAATTTTTGACATCCAGACTCTTTAGCAGCAGTGATAATTAAACTGTCATAAAAACTATATTTATGGCGGCTACGTATCTCTAAAGCGTACCTGTAAAAGTCAGCACTTGGATTTATAGACCATAGAGGCACAAGAATATTATTGAGGAAGTTATGTGTTTCTTCGCTATCTAACCCTAGTTTACGAATTAGAACATTCATGACTTCCTGAACTACTTGATAGCTAATGCAAGCGTTGCCACTTTTTAAACTATCATAGACTATAGCTTCAGCTTTTTCTTTTTTACCGCTATTAGTTTCATCGAAGAGGTAGATAAAAATATTACTATCTAAAAAACTATCAACGCTCATTCATTTCTTCTCTGCTAAAGCGTTGACCATTTGTAGAATATTTGCTTTGTAATTCTTTGATTGTTGTCATTGCTGCATCAGCTTGTTGTTGGCGACCCACATAGGTAGTTAACCACTGGCGAAATTGTTCGTTGAGGGTTGTTTGCTCAGAACGTGCTTTTGCTCTGGCTTTTTCTATCAGTTTTTCATCTGCACTAAGCGTAATGTTTTTCATTATGAATATCCTTTGGTAGTACACGAGTTTCGTGTACACGGTTTAAGTATAGTCTTATTTCGCTTTTTGTGCAACTTGACTGCTTATTTTAGTACCCTCTACAAACTTTAAAGGCGTTCACTGTTTATAGTAGTGAACGCCTTTTGCAGATTAGCTTTTAAAGTGCCTGAATTACTTTAGATCAAAGTCCAAATTGTAATCAGTCTTTTTTCTGTACGAGTGTTTCCATCGCTATCAGTTACAGTTAAACTAATTTCATGTGTTTCACTAAATTCTTTTGCATAGAGTCTAATTGTTATGCTATTTCCAGTACCTAAGGCTGCATCTTGTAGCGTACTTCGGTTTGTTCTCCAAACTAAAGATGAACCTGAAAGTGTACCGTCTTCTGCATCTGAACCTGTACCTGTAAGTGTAACAGTTGTGTACCACTGACCTCGTGCATCATCAAATCCATCAAATCCATATTCGCTATCGTTTATGCCTGAGTCGGTTGCTGGACTTGTGATGTTTACAGTTGGTGGTGTGTCTGAACAGTTTTCAATGTTGATGGCTATAGAATCTTCAGCGGTTGCGCCTTGGCTGTCGGTAGCTCGAGCCGTGACAACGTGCCTACCAATCGCAAATCTTTGTGTTACCTCACTACCAGTCATTGTGCTTATGCCTGTAGCACGCCATGTGACAGCGCTACTTGGTAGTGTTCTACTAATCTCGTTAAGGTCCTGAGTTACAGCACGGAAAGCAATCAGTTCATCTGGGCAAAATGTAGCGTTCGATGTAGGTTCCACAATTTGAATTGTTGGTGCGTCATTCGTAATGTTTATGCTAACCGTATCGCGAAGTGTGCCACCTGCTGGATTGGCAGTAGTTGCAGTAATTATGTGTGTACCGTAGGAGAGGTCAAGCTTTCTTAGTTCACCACTACTTTCACCAATAAGCCCATCTTGATTGCTTTCCCAGCGAACTATTGGTGCAGTTGCAAAGCCTTGTGCTGTTGCACGGAAGTAGACCGCTTCACGTTGATGTGCTTTGCTACTTCCTACAGTTGGTGATGTTATACTGAGGCTTGCAGTTGTTGAGGTAACATTTATCGTAACCGTAGTTGTTGTATTTGGGCAGCCACGAAGCGCTTCTAGGGTTAGCACATGTTCACCAACACTTAGATTGTTCAGTGTAATTGATTGGGCAATTGGACGATAATTTATTGTTCTCAATTCTCCATCAAGGCTACTTGTTAACTTCAAAGTTGCGATTTCATGGACATTGCGAAGTTTGTAAGCAACTTCAAATGTAACTGGCGTACCCACTGCAAAACTTGCACCATTGCTAATACGCTGGAAGAAAACACTTCCTGGATTGCCGTATACCTCACAGAGTGCATTTCTATCACCAAGGCTTAAACCTGCACGCTGACCTAAACGGTTGATATTTATAGAGGAGTTGATGGGTACAATGCTACAATCACCACGGGTTGTTGGGCAATCTGACGCACTGCTAAATGCAGCTGCTCTATAGTGCATAATTGAGTCAAAATCATAGTCTCCATAATCAGTAAAAACATTGCTTGGTGCTTTATCAAAATTGTGCTCTCTGTTTGAAGGAATGTTTCCAAAATTAATCGTGACAAAGCTATCTCTGTCTTCTCGGGTTTGCTCATGTGAAATACCCAGTGCATGACCAAGCTCATGTACAGTACAACCAAGCGTTGTAGTAGGACTTAATCGAAGTATTTGTTTGCCACCCTGTACGCCAAGTCTGGAACTACCACAAATGCCACTGTCTGAAGGTTTTTCAACACTAACAAAGTTTCTTTGATCTGTTCGTAGGATGATGCGAATGCCAGTATTTTCACGGTAGTGCTCAGCAGCTTGTTGCATGAGTGCGCGTACGGAAGTAAGTTCTGAATCTGTGTAGCTGCTTTCGTCGATGACGTAGGGAAGGACACCGTTTGGCCAGCGTGCGCTGCGGAAAGGACAAAGGTTGACATTAAGCACACGACAGCTTGCGCCATCGTCTTTTATGACGGCTTGGGTATCAAGTGCAGAAGCAGTAGTTAGGGCGGCTCGAGCTAGCTCGAGCTCCTCTTCTGTACCCAAGATAATATCTCCTTGATAAATGGCTAAACCATCAATGACTTCATATCTGAAATCTAAACCATCACCTTTAAATTCTTTTAATTCACCAACTTGATTCGAAAATGTGTAAGGAGTATTTTCAGTTATAACTGGCGGATTTTTAACTGGCGGGTTTTTAACGGGTGGATCAGTTGTAGGATCAGTTGTGCCACAAGCAACAAGCGCCATAATAAAAATGAATGTAAGTAAACTCCTGATTAAACGTTTTAGATAAAAGACCTGAGTGTTCATGTTATTTCAATTCCTTTCTTTGCTAAATACCTAACTAAGCAACAGGCTTCTGTGCTTAGAACTAGCATAGAAAAGGAGGCGTAAAAAATGCGTAAAAGTTGAATGTGTGGTAAATGAGAAGCGCCTAGTAAGCGTGTCAGGCACGTAATTTTCCACCTCTACATGATTGCTATGAATTGCATAGTAAGCATAGAGGTAGTTCAAAATTCCCAAGCTATAAATTAGTGTTGAGGCTCTGAAAAGATAGTTAGATGTTTTCTAGGACTTTTAAATCCAAAGCAGGAACCTTACTCTCAGGAAGCATCATACATAAGTAAGTTGAGAAAATTTATATAGCAGGTATGTTCAGCATATTAGGTAATATCAAATAATCAGTATCACCTTCTAAATATTCTATAAACTTTAAAGGCGTTCACTATTTTTCAAGTGAATGGTTTATCATTTAGGTAGGATAATAAAGTCTATTATCTAGCTTTGGGAAATCTCAAGGTTTACCTAAAAGGATCGCTGTAGGCTTCATTTTGTATGAAGTTGTTGTTAGTTAGTGCCTTCAAAAGAGCAACTAGATCTGCTTGTTGAGCGAATCACGAAAGTTTATTTTTTGCGAAATCCATTTGAAATCAATAGCAAAACGCAAGCTTATAAACTTTCTGATGTTATTTAGGCTGATGCTTTATACCTCGAATTAACAACCATAGTAAAAATGAAAGTTCTCCAATAGCCGCAGGTGCTAAAACTATCTCAGTCCAAAGTGGTGCGTAGTTTGGTAAGAGAAATTGAATGAGAAAATCAGCTAAATAGCCAGCAGATGCAACCATCAACAAGATGCCTAGAATTTTTGGGAAGAACTTTGATTTATAGACAAGATAGCCAAGCGGTAATAGCCAAGTTCCTGTAGATACTTGTGCGATGATATAGCCGTAGTTGTGCATGTTAAGAGATAGTAGTGATAAAGCGTTTAGCTGTTCGGTTGAAAATACAGTTAAGTATTCTGCACCACTTAAAAGTAAGAGTGGTGCAAAGTGGTTGAGCATGTTCAAACACATCAGGGGGACACCAATAGCATTAAAGAGAACCATCAGCTGAGCGACGCGCCTATTAGTATCTTTTAGTAAGAGATAGAGGGTTAAGCCTAAGAGGAAGTAACTCATCATCATGAGTAAGTCGCTTACAAAGCCGATGCGAAATAGAAATTCGTTGTTTAAGATATTGTTGGCGGTAGCAGTCGCATCGTTCGGAACGAGTGCAATAGTCTTGCGAATATAGAGTTCACTAGTTGCACCACATACTGCTACGATAAGGTAAAAGAATCCTGCTAGTCTTGCTAAGTTTTTATTGCTAGGCATAAGTTACTCCTTTAGTGTAGCTAGTCGTGCTGTGTAGTTATTTAGATTTACACCTTTTATCAATAGCCAAAGTGCCAAAGACAATTCACCGATTACGCCGATTGTTAGAAAGACAGCTGCACTCACTTCAATGAGTCTAGTGTCTAAAAGAAGGTGTTGGATACTGTCGAGTAAATATCCGAAGCAGCCGAGTATGAGTAAG